>CAWLAZ010000177.1:0-3529 GCA_963854955.1 Phycisphaerae bacterium
CTGGATAATGCGACCGCCAAAAGAGGCGAATCAAACAAAATCAAAGCCAGCAGTTCTTCAAATACATGGTGGACCCCATTGCCAATACGGATGGATGTTCTTCCATGAATTTCAGTGCCTTGCTTCGGCTGGGTATACTGTTATGTACTGCAACCCACGCGGTTCAAAAGGATACGGGCGCGATCACTGCGATGCTATTCGGAACAATTGGGGCGGGGCTGACTGGGTTGATATGCAATCTGTAATTGCTTTGATGCAAAAAGACAAAAAAATCAACGCGAAAAACATGGGCGTGATGGGTGGAAGTTACGGCGGGTACATGACGAATTGGATTGTCGGACACACAAACGAATTCCGCGCGGCAATTACTGACCGCTGCGTTTCAAACTTGGTCTCCATGGGCGGTAATAGCGACTTTGCGGACAAGGAAGATGGCTATTTCGGTGGCAACTTCTGGAGCAGACCTGAAGACCGCTGGCGACAATCACCCATTCGCCACTTCGGCAATGTTGAAACACCAATGCTTATCATTCACAGCGAAGGTGATCTACGTTGCAACATCGAACAAGGCGAGCAGGTCTTTGCTGCACTGAAACTACGGGGCATCGAGGCACGATTTGTCCGGTATCCAAAATCAACAAGCCACGGATTTAGTCGAGGCGGCGCACCGGACCTTCGTAAACACCGGCTCAATGAAATCCTTGTATGGTGGAAACGAAAACTAAAATAAATTAAATTACCCGAGTGGTGATTTAATCAAAGGAATGTATCATTTGCTTGCCAAAACTCCTCAAGGCGATCAATTCTGTCACGCGCTTCGTCACGCAACTCTGTAACAACATACGCAACTAAAAGTTCCGCAGCAATAACTGCTGGAACTGAACTGTCAAAAGGACCGACGGCAGGAATGAGTAACTCGCATCGATTTTTCGTTAACGATGCAAGTGGAGAAAGCGGGCCATCGGTAATGGCAACAATATCAACACCAAGGTCCGCAAGCGCACGTGCAACAACTACAGCGTTTCGCCGATACCTTGAAAAATCGAAGACCACTGCAACATCGCCCTGCTCTGCTCCACATAAATCTCGCGCCGAAGAATGCTCTTGAATTAGACGTACATTTGGACGCACCATCGACAGCCCGCTCGCTAATGCCCGAGCACCGCTCATAGAAGTTTCACCAGAAAGTATCCACACATTAGTTGCAGAAACAATCGGCTGTGCCATATTTTCAAGACATTCAGAAGTAAGTACATCAAAAGCAGCATGGACTGCGTTCACTATTTTAAGCTGGTAAGGTGCAACAGATTCTTCGTGACGAACTCGTTCGCTTGGACGCCTTGCTACCTCTTCACGTGCACGAAGCTGCAATTCACTAAATCCTTCAAATCCAAGTTTTGCGGCAAAACGCACAATCGTTGGGTTACTCGTACCGACACATTTTGCCAAAGCGGAAACAGTCCCAAAAGTAAGCAACATCGGGTTTTCAAGTACAGCTTTGGCAATACGCCGTTCTGCGGGCGTTAGCCGAGTATGTATAGATGCTATCAATTTTGCTATAGACATTGATGGTACTCCAATGAACAATATGTTACATTGTCTACATTAAATTGTACCATCCGTTACATAGTAAGCACCGACCTAGATAAAGAAACAAACAATGATTCAAAAGCTGAAATATATACCTACCGAACGAGAACAGAAATTTCTCGATACTGTTGAAAGCCCCAAATACCAACGCGAAAATGTTAATGGGCTCTACCCTTTCTTTGAGAATAAAGTTCCAGAAGATATGCAAGGGTTTTATACAACTGGCGAAATTGATGCATTACGTATATTAAAAGACACCGATCGTGATGTCGAAAAACGAATGCCTGTCAAATTAACTAAACATTATTTTGAAATTGCAATGAACAGTAAAGCGATTCAGCACATTGTTAAGGCAACACCCGATGAAACAAACGACTTAGACGGTTCAGAAGACCCAGGATTCCAAATGGACTACAGTCCTGTCGAGGGCTTACTGCATAAATATGAAATGGGTCTTATGTATGTTGTCTCTACATGTTCAGCGCATTGTCGATTTTGCTACCGAGAAGAATTGATAGGTCGCAAAGAAATAGAAAGAGCGGATGGCACTGTTGCTAAAAAAGGCATGGCCAAAATCCCTGAGATTGTTGCTTATATTCATTCGCACAATAAAGTGGTTGCTGATAATGGCGGGGTCCACCCCGAAACAGGCCGTGAAAAATTACGAGAAATTTTACTTTCTGGTGGTGACCCAATGGTGCTTGCTAATTCTAAAATTGCTGCATGGCTTTCAGCTCTTGCAGAAGCAGGTATTGAATCCATCAGAATTGGCACAAAAGAAATGGCGTTCTTTCCACAACGATTTGATGATTCGTTTTTAACAATGCTTGACAACTTCCATGAAATATATCCTGAAGTTGGATTACGATTTATGGTTCACTTTAACCACCCTGATGAATTCCTTGCCAAAGATGAAAACGGCGACTACATACCAAACTCTTCTGGCATTTTAAAATGGATTCCCGCTTCCGACAAAGCTATGAAAGGACTCGTTTCACGCGGGTGGATAAGTGTCGAAAATCAATCTCCCATTATTAAAAATATTAATGACGATCCAAAGGCGCTTCAAATAATGCAACGCGCCTTAAAACGAGTTGGCGCAGAAAATCACTACTTCTTCTGCGGGCGAGACATTGTGGCACACCGCGCATTTAATGTTCCTATTGAAAGTGCGTGGGACATATTAAATGAGTCACAAAAAGGACTATCTGGTGTAGAGACGCACGCAAAACTTTCCATTACACATTACCTGGGCAAAACTGAAGTAAGCGCTGTTACAAATGAACCAATTCCTGGTTTAGCGGGAAGTGAAAACGGTGTTGTTATTCTTAAACTACTTCGGAATGCTGCTGGGGCACCACTTCGCGGAAAAGTTTGTATCGTTGGCCGTAACCCAGAAGCCATTTGGTTTACCGATTACGAAGATCGTGTTTTATTCGACGAAGCTGGATTGTTCGATTACAAACGAGTAAAGAAATAAACAATGATAAATAAACGAGTGGCTAGCGCCGCTGATGCGGTTGCAGATGTATTTGATGGCGCGACTGTCATGATTGGTGGTTTCGGCGAAGCCGGAAGCCCCATCGAATTAATCCACGCGCTTATTAATCAAGGTGCTACAAATCTTACGGTCATCAATAACAACACTGGAAGTGGCGAAGTAGGCCTCGCTGCACTTATCAAAGCAAAACGCGTTTCTCATATGATTTGTTCGTATCCACGAACTGCAAATTCGACAGTCTTCCCTGAACTCTATCACAGCGGAGAAATCAAACTTGAACTCGTTCCGCAAGGCACGCTCGCCGAACGCATCCGTGCTGGTGGTTCAGGCATTCCTGCGTTTTACACACCTACGGCACACGGCACACCACTTGGCGAAGGCAAGGAATGCCGTACATTTAACAATCGTGACTATATCTTAGAATATGGATTGACCGCG
>CAWLAZ010000178.1:0-3501 GCA_963854955.1 Phycisphaerae bacterium
GCAACTTGTTTGATGTGATGACCCTTAAGAAGCCAAACTAAATCGCCGTGAATACAACACGGATGTTCTTGCGTACCGTAAGGTCAGGGGTGACCTCTTAAGGGCTCTACCTTAAAACTAGTGCAAGCTGTTTGTTTTAAACTGTATTACTGCGATAGCAAACGGCCACATTCCGCATGATGTGCGTGTTGGCAATCTCCAGGTAAAGCAGAGGTGGTATTAACAATACATTCTAGGTGGTGAAGATGTAGACAGCACGAATCACCATCAACCGTATTCTTTGATACAACCGTGTCCTCATTGTTCACCGCGTTATAAGGATCATGAAATGGTTGTTCTTTATGTTGAGGGCAATAAGACGTGAGTGTTCCGTTTTCTTGATAGGTTTCAATCAAACCGCCGTTTCCAACCACGCCGTATCTCTTTTTCTGGAACTCTGCACCAAGTTTTACGAGTAACCTCCCATGTGCATTCATAGTCAGAAGTTGCCCTGTCCCAGTACAAGGCGATGCACCTATCATCACAAGTGTTCTGCCGTCACTATTGAGTGATGTGATTGAACCATACTGCATTGCATCTGTATATAGAGGTGAATTTGCTTCAATTATATGCGAGTTAAGCACAACCACAGCCGTGCCGTCTTCGCTGAGCACTTCAAACTTCTTTGCTTGAATCACATCAGGAATAGTATGCAGACTCGTTGCAGAAACAATAACGCCTGCCACAAGCAAACATCCAAACCCATAGACAATTTTCTTAAGTGTTGCAATTTGTTTTTCTAATAAGTTGATTCGTTCTTCATTTTGCATTGCTTGGGTTCCTTATTTGTATTTTATTTATATAAGACGATGATCTAACTGATTCTATCCTCTGGCAAAAGGCGGAAGCGGCAGCCCCGCAAGTATTTTCGATGGTGATTCTAGTGAAGCAACAACTTTTTCTTCTGTTGCGTCCCATCGCATGACTTTGTCGTAGCGCAGCGCGTCGACAGCCATTTTAATACCAACCATGGTTGCACATCCCAAATCAACATTGCACGCAAGTTCATCTCCGTTGCGAATCGCATCAAAGAAATTACCCATGTGGTCTCGGCGTTCTGGCAACTCGAGAATAGCTTCCATCTTGCCATCGTTTTTTGCTTTAAACTCTGCTTCCCACGTGCTCTGCCCAACAAGCTTTGGACCTTCATCCACAAACATCGTCCCATGTTGACCGCGGATAATTGTTGGCAGGCCTTCATCGTTTGTCATCACGCTCGCAAGCACAATCGAGTGCTCTGCGGGATAATCTGCAACCATGATAAATGTATCTGGAATATCACGTTCGTCTTTTTCTAAAAAAGTACCACCTGAAGCGACAACCCTCGACGGGTATGCACCGTTTGGTCCCTCGATTGCTCTTAGAAACGGAGCGAGCCGGTGGTACAAAAGATCAGTTGCAAGCCCACCGTTGTACGTCAAATATTTTCTAAACCGAAAGAAGTGATCAGCGTTCCATTCAATTTTTGGTGCAAGATCCCACTCGTAGCCCAACCATCTATCCCACCAAACGTATCCAGGATTTTCTTTAGGTTGATTCGGGCCTGCGTCTTCGTCGATTGGCCAGTTGAATTGACCACCTCGACTGTTGCGACAGTACGATGCTTGAGACCAAGAAACTTTTCCAATTCTGTCTGCCGCTATAGCTTCACCTGCTGCCCAATATCTCGAATTGCTTGTCCATTGTGGACCAACTTGCAACACTCGCCCTGTCCTGTGCACCGCGTCTCTGCATTCAAGGGCTTGTTCAATAGTATGCGAAAGTGGTTTCTCGCAGTAGACATCTTTTCCTGCCTCCATTGCTTCAATTGCAATTTTTGTATGCCAGTGATCTGGTGTTGAAATTACAACGGCATCAACATCTTCATTGTCAATGATCTCTCTGTATTCTAAAGTTGGAATGGCGCCAGTTATTTCTGCTGCCTTCAACAACCTGCGTTGGTAAACATCACACACATGTGTAATTGAAACGTTTTCTTTTTCCACTCGCTTCGCTAAATCAGCAGCGTGCGATGTACCCATGCCGCCTGTGCCTATAAAAGCAACGCGCAAACGCTCGTTTGCTCCCATAATATTTGCATAACTAAGTGAAGGCAAAAATGGAAGTGTTGCGGTTGCTTTTACAAATGTTCGACGAGTTAAGTTCATATAAAACTCCTTTGCATAGATTGTACTCTAAGAAAACGATACGCAATCCTATATAGATACATAGTTATGCTATGAAAGTGAATGCTTAGACCATTGAGTGTCTGACCCCAGTGAGAAAAAAGTCAATTGACATGATGTGTATAGAAACGCCTTAAAACCCAAAGCGGTTTATGGACACAATCCCCAAGCACCAATCAAGATTAACAAGTCAGATACATTAACGATACCGTCGTCATTAAGATCTTGTGGCGAATCTCCAACAGCTCGTTGATCAAAATCATTGAGAACTGCGCATTTGTTTGAAGGACTAACTCAGATGTCATAAGTGGAATGATGTCTCCGTCTTGCGGAACATAGCCATCTGCAAGTGTTAATTCTAAAATTCCATTCATGTACGGAGCCACGTCGTTCGCTAACATAAGTACCGGATTGCCTGCTTCTATCTCTATAAATAACACGCCCGATTCATGTTAACCAAAGAGCCCATCTATTGTGACTCGGCCAATCTGGTCAGTGGAATTTGAGCGAATTATCAATTTGCCCGGTTAGCCAGGATCACCAATGTAATAGTCGCCTTTGAAATCAAGCAGCCCACCAGTGACGACCAGCTATCGAAGAACCAAAGGACTTGAAAACACGCATACAGCAACGACTTGATCAACTTGAAGTCTTGATGAAAGAGAGCAAACGAGATGAGGCGACTGTATTAGTCCCAGAAATTAGCAAATTTTGGAGTGTGTTGAGCGAGGAAGACCGAGAATACATCCAATGTGTGCGTATTGCGTTAGAAGATAGCATTGAATGGAAGGTATAATGTTCGGTCTGGCAAAAAGGAGCCCTACTATGAGCATTACAGCAACAAAAACACTTGAATCAAGCAATCCGGCAACTGGCGAAGTAGTTGGGAGCGTACCTGTAACTTCAGTTGAAGAAATTTCAAGCGTGGTTGCGAAAGCTCGTACTGCGCAAACTGCTTGGAATGCACTTGGCCTTGAAGGTCGACTTGCACTCATGCGACCGATTGCAGATCGCCTTATTGAAGAAGCGCCCGTTATTGGAAAGTTAATAACAGCCGAAATGGGAAAGAGTACTGCTGAGGGACAAGGCGAAGCAACATACGGCGCATCACAATTTGCAAGCGAACTTGTCAGTGCATTTGAAGCTTTTCAACCAGAAGAAATGGCAGATGAAAACACGCGTTCTATTTTGTATCGAGACCCACTTGGGGTCAGCGTTGCAATTACGCCGTGGAATTTCCCCATGCTCATGCCGCAACAATGCATATTGCCATCGCTCATGGCTGGCAACTGCGTCA
>CAWLAZ010000179.1:0-3435 GCA_963854955.1 Phycisphaerae bacterium
GCGCAACAGGCGCAGAACCCTGGCCAGCCTCAGAACTAAAGAGCGCCCGTTTGACACCCCACATCATGGCGTAACCAAATGTGCCACCAAGGAATGCGCCGCTTGCTGAAGCATCGCCAAAGCCAAGCCCGTATTTGAAAATTTCCATGATTATTTCTGGAATTGCAGTTACGTTCATGAGCAAGACGGTGATGCCTGCGACAAGGTACAAACCGCACATAAAGGGTACGAGTTTTCCTGCAACCGAACCAATTCGTTTGATGCCGCCAATAATGACGCAACCAACGATGACGGCGAGAATGATGCCGATGGTAAATGTTTCAGGATTGAATCCAGGAGTTTTTTCCATGCCTGAAACTACAGGTATGTCAAAGTATTGTGTTGTTACGGCTGCCACATTCCATGCTTGGAACATGTTCCCGCCTGTGATTGCAGAAAGAATCAGCGTAAGGCAAAAGATGCCGCCGATGGTGGCGCCCAGACGACCGCCTGCTTTTTTGAATAAACTGTCGACGACGTACATGGGTCCGCCATGTGGATTGTCTGGGTCTGAAAGATCCCTGCTCATCATGGACTGCGTGACTTCCGTCATTTTAAGTGCCATGCCCAAAAGCCCGATGACCCACATCCAGAAGACTGCACCAGGGCCACCTAAAGCAATGGCAAGCGCAACGCCCGCGATGTTGCCTAGCCCGATGGTCGCAGAAAGCGCAGCGGACAGGGCTTGAAAGTGACTAATTGCACCTGGGTCATCTTTTTTGTCGTATTTGCCACGCGTTACTTCCACACCGTGGGTAAGTGCACGATATTGACCAAAGCCAGTCCAAAGCGTGAAGAGAACGCCGGTTGCAAGCAGGGCGTAGACCACATAATCATGGAAGAAAATATCGTTGATTGCGCTGATGACGTCGTTTGTTGTGAATTCCATAGTCAGGTAGTTCCTAATTATTTTTGTGAGAACGGGTGTTACTATTCTTCATTGATGATATACGATATGTCGCATGAGCGATTGGTACGAAGATGGGCTACGTTTTTCTTGTTCGCAATGCGGCAACTGTTGCACAGGGCCACCTGGGGCGGTGTGGTTCACCGACGAGGAGGGTGTTGCAATGGCGAAAAAGCTGGATATAAGCATGGAAGATTTTTATGGACTATATGCTCGTAAAATCGGCAGTCGTTGGTCATTAACGGAAAACGTACTGTCTGGGAAATATGATTGTGTTTTTCTGGATAGGGGATCGGGGAAAGCAACGTGCAGTTTGTATGAAGCGCGGCCTTTGCAGTGCCGAACATGGCCTTTTTGGAGTGAAAATTTACAATCCAAGGATGCTTGGCAACGAGCAAAGGACGAAACACCTTGCCCTGGTATGGGAGAAGGCAATCTCATTCCAGCAAACGAGATCCGTATTATTCGTGACAAGAAATAAATTGATTCAGAGCTAATTAAATGCTGAAGAGATTAATCACTTTTTTAGACGACAAAACAAGATTAAAGAATGGATTGACTCAGAGCCAGTTGATTGGAAGCAAAACTACTTAAATGGATTAAAGGTATCATGAGGGCTCACGGGCTGTAGCGCAGCTTGGTTAGCGCGCCTGACTGGGGGTCAGGAGGTCGGAGGTTCAAATCCTCTCAGCCCGACTTTTTAGATCTTCACGATTTTCAGACCTTTACGACTGTAGCAACTGTACGGTTGCGTGTAGTCGACAGGGTACACTTTACTAAGAACGTATGCAAAACACATTGAAAATTTGGAAATTCACGGATGAAAAGCAAGGGCATGTAAGCCAATCGGATGGATTGATTGCGGCAATTCGAAAATCGCACGATGTTATAGAGTCTGTTGTAGATGTGAACGAGTTGCCAAGCGCGCTCTTCATGTTTTTTAGTTGGCTGTTTCGCAAGCGCCCAATAATATTCCCAAAGGGTACGCCCGACTTGATTGTAGGCGCAGGTCATAAAACACATGCCTCAATGCTTTTGGCGAGTTCGCTTTGTGGTGGTAAAACAATTGTGTTGATGAAGCCATCGTTGCCTCTACGTCAGTTTGATTATGTTGTCGTGCCGAAACACGACCAAGTGCAACAAAAACCAAATGTAATAGAAACGCTGGGCGCTTTGAACACAGTTCCATTTGTTCGCGGTAAAAATTTGCAAATGGGGCTCATGTTGATCGGCGGGGAATCGAAACATTATGTTTGGGCGAACGAACAAGTTGTAAAACAAATTAAACAAATCGTCGAGCGAGATGAAAAAATAAGTTGGACACTGACCACTTCAAGAAGAACGCCGGAATCATTCTCGCAAATGCTGGATGGACTCGGCATTGAAGTGGTTCCATTTGAGGAAACAGATGCCGTCTGGTTGCGAGAAAAGTACAAATCATCTGGAAGAATATGGGTAACACCCGATAGTGTTTCTATGGTATATGAATCGCTGTCTTCAGGCGCAATGATAAGTGTGTTTTCTCTTGCCCCGAGCAAGGCGCCCTCAAGAGTTCGCAATGGTCTCGAACAACTTATAATAAATAAAACGGTTTGCTCTTTTGAGGGTTGGGAGCGAGATGCAGAACATAAGCGAGTGCCAAGCGAGTTCAACGAATCCGAACGTGTCGCAAATATTATTTTGGATGACATCACATGACGAAAAAATTAACCGTTGTGCAAATGCTTCCAGAACTTGAGAGTGGCGGTGTCGAGAGAGGTACTCTTGAGATGGGGAAATATCTAGTCGCTCATGGACACCGTTCGATTGTAATTTCTGCAGGTGGTCGAATGGTTGAACAATTATTGCATGAAGGTAGTGAACATATAGATTGGCCTGTAGGAAAGAAGGCATTAACCACAATTCGCTACATAAAAAAAGTACGAAACTTTTTACGAGAAACAAAACCAGACATTTTGCATTTGCGCTCACGCTTACCAGCGTGGATTGGGTATTTAGCTTGGAAAAAACTACCTAAAAACAAGAGGCCACACCTGGTGACAACAGTGCACGGTCAATATTCGGTTAGTGCGTATAGCAGCGTGATGGTTCGTGGTGAAAAGGTGATTGCTGTTTCTGAAACAATTCGACAGTACATCTTGAACAACTATTCTTTTGTCAAAGAGAAGGACATCGAAGTTATCTATCGAGGTGTTGATTGCAATGTTTACAACTATGGATGCAAACCAAGTAAATCTTGGCAAGAATCGTGGAATGATCAGTTTCCACAAATACAAGATAAAACACTCTTGACGTTACCCGGAAGGGTGACGAGGTTAAAAGGGCATCACGATTTCATATCAGTGATTGACGCACTTATTCAATCAGGTAACAACGTGCACGGCGCAATTGTTGGAGGCGTGCATCCGAAGAAAAAACAGTATGTAGAAGAATTACGCCGAAAAATAAATGACTTGAATTTAGGATCACACATTACTTTCGTGGGGCAA
>CAWLAZ010000180.1:0-3433 GCA_963854955.1 Phycisphaerae bacterium
AGAGGAAAGACAAGGTTTCATACCCTGTAGATGTCCAACCGAAACTTGATGGTGTTCGGTGCTTGGCTTATTGGGAAGAGGATTCCGTAAAACTGATGAGTCGTGGCGGTAAGCAGTGGGAGAACTGCGGACATATCGCTAAGGAACTTGAGCAAGTATTGCCAAAGGGTTGGGTTCTTGACGGTGAACTTTATACTCACGGAAAGACCTTCCAAGAGATTACTAAACTCGTCAAGAAGTTGCGCCCAGAATCTGTAGATGTCGAATACCATGTATACGATGTTCCGAGAGTAGAGGGAGAGGATAGAAACACATGGAGAAATAGGTACGACCAACTTCGTGTTTTCAATACAGACCATTCAGATAAGTGTCCATCTGTAGTCGTTGTGAATACCTATTCTGCAACGGATGAGGCGAGCGTCTACGAGTTGCAGTTCAAGTTCCTTGAAGAAGGATACGAGGGTGCGATTGTCCGTGAATATGACGGTGTTTATAGGTTCGGACATCGGTCTAATAAACTTCTCAAGGTGAAGAGTTTTATGGACAGCGAATATACTATTACTGGATTCACAACTGGTGTTGGTCGCTTTGAAGGCAGTGTTATCTGGACTTGTATAAACAAAGATGGTAAATCATTCAAAGTTGTTCCTCAAGGAACGATGGAAGAACGACAAGCGACTTATGAAGTTGCTAACGATCATATTGGTGATTTGCTCAAGGTGAAATATTTTGAGTTAACAGATGATGGTATCCCAAGATTTCCTGTTGGGCTTGGAGTACGACTAGCAGAGGATATGTAGAATTATGACTAATGCAACATAGTGCCTCACGGTCTCCGCTTCAAACCTGTTAACTTTTGCCCCCCCCTTCAACACCCTCTGAACACCGCAGGAATGCCAGATTGATGACATACTTCTGAAAAGCAACGTCGTAGAGATACGCTTTCCACTTGGATTTGATTATTCCTTTTTTTTATATCTAAAAGGTTCTTGCTCGCTTGGGGGATTTTCGTGTGAATAGCATTTAACGTGCACGCTACTGGGTACAGTTTTCGGTAGCACTTATCCGTGCCCGTTGCAAGGTATTCAATCAACCATCAAAAACATGCAAATTAAAAAGAGCCCCGACTTTCGTCAGAGCTCTTTTTGTAATTCGATTGGAACGAATTCCGAGCAATTACATTTAATGCTCTTTGCGAGGTGTTGCTTCGCTGCACTTAATAGCGCGGCCATCAAGTTCAACGCCGCTGCATTCTTCCATTGCTTTGTTTGCTTCTGAATTATCGTCCATTGTTACGAAGCCAAAACCTCGTGAACGACCGCTTTCGCGATCTGTGATAACGATTGCATCTGATACAGAACCGAATGCTTCGAAGTGTGCCTTCAAATCTTCAGTAGTAGTATCCCAACTTAAATTTCCAATATACAGTTTCATACTCAAATCTAACCTTATTTTTTCCGCCCCTCTAAGAGGCGGCACATACCTAGAACAAAACACAGATCTAGGCACTAGGCTACCAAGATGTGCGAATTATACTGGCAATTAGGCAATTTGCGTACTTTATTTGTAAAAAGAATGGGTTGATACCCTACAACAACAATATTAGACAAACTTCTATCACTCCTATTCAGCATCCTTAATCCTCAACCACCCCCTGAACACCACAGATGACACTTTAGATGGGGAATATGTGGCATTCTCAGGGTGGTTTGATAAAATCTAATACAAGGTGTTTTTGGATTAGAAAGCTGAAGAAATCGCATCTTGCTACGCTTTTAGAAAGCATATCTGTGATGTCAATTCCATAAAGCGTGATTCTATGCCACTGGTCTACATGTGGCTGACCTCAACTTCGACTGCATTAAATGGTTTTTATCTTTTAAGTGTGAGCGCGCATGGAAAACCTAATGCAGCAAATGCATTGCTCTTGCTTACTTCTTGAAATGAGTGTCATGCAACGGGTCTGACCCCTCAATAGTAAAACGAAGTTTTGCGTAAGGGCCTGACTCTAGCCAAGAGACAAGCAAGGGTCATTGCCAAAAAGCTATTAGATTTTTTAAAAATGTAAATAAATTCATGATCGCAACATCGTGTTTACCCACTTAAATGACTGCGGAGTATTTAATTTTAATACATAATGGGCTATGAAGGAGTATGTATGATTTTATTCATTATATCAATTAGTTCTCTTGCAATCATGCAAGGCGTTCGTGTCTGGAATTTTGAACCCAATACGGTGCATCAATACAACATGGCAGAGCCAGCATTTGCAGAAGCAGATGCTGGTTACGGTTTGATTTGCAATGCAGAAAACATGCCACTGGCAATCGAGTCTAAGAAACTACTTCCTGTAAAAGACTTCACCATCAGTGCGTGGGTTGCAATCGAAGAACCTCGCCGCTGGGGTGGCATTATTGGATGCGTGCTTGATAACAACGATGTTGAATACGGATGGGTGCTTGGGTATAACGAGACGCAGTTTACATTTGGTCTTTCAACAGAAGGCGCAGATGACGGCAACGGGCTTATGACTTACGTGGACTCTGCTAGCAAGACATACGGATTTGGTACGTGGCATCACGTTGTCGCAACTTACGACGGAAATGATTTACGACTATATGTTGATGGCATTCTGGCAAAAGAAACCTCTGCGCAATCAGGCGACATCCTCTACAACGAATCTTCGCAGTTTGTACTCGGCGGCTACGTTGACGACAACGAAAGTCATCTACTTGATGGTCGACTACTACAAGTTGCAATCGACCATCGTGCGTTACCTGCAACTGAAATTACTAAGTTATACGAAAGTCGTAAAGAACTTTCTACCATGCCCCCATGGTCAGACACAACACTTGATTGGGAAGTTACACCCTACCTGAACTGGCCTACAACAACTGCCATGAGCGTATCGTTTGAAACAACCGTACCCACAACCGCCACTCTAGTTGCGACAAGAGACGACGGCTCGCATTCAGTTTCCATGGAATCCGGTTTGCATCCATTCCACCAATTGCGATTAACTGAATTGAAAGAAAACAAAAAATACTTTTACGAGGTTGAAGTAACCGATTCAAACGGCGAAACAATCAAAAGCGAAAAACTCTCCTTTAGAACCGCGCCTCGAAAAGAAGATTCATTCACGTTTGTTGCAATTGGAGACACGCAATCCCAAGCGGATGTCGCAAAACGAGTCTCAGATTTGGCCTATATGCACCGACCAAATTTAGTTGTGCACGCTGGCGACCTTGTTGATACCGGCTCGGTAAAATCAGATTGGACTGGCCATTTCTTCCCTGCCATGCAGCCACTGATCGGTCGTGTTCCATTCATGCCAGTGCTTGGTAATCATGAGCAAGATGCAAAGCATTACTACGACTACATGCACTTGCCAGAACCTGAAATGTATTACTCCTTTGACTTTGGGAACGCAGAG
>CAWLAZ010000181.1:0-3419 GCA_963854955.1 Phycisphaerae bacterium
TTCAACAAGAACGCTCACTATTATTGCCGGCATAGTTGGAAGTTTGATTTCTGTTCTTGTGTATTATTTCATTTTCCACCGCTTAATTTTTTCACCTGTGCGAAAATTACGTCGCATCTCAGAACGTGTGCAAGATGGAGACTTAACAGCGCGATCTTCACTAAAGACAGGCGATGAGTTCGAAGAACTTTCAAACGCATTTAACGAAATGCTTGACCGAATGGGGAAAGATCAACAACGTCTTCAGAAGATGAATGCATCGCTTGACTTAAAGGTCGAAGAACTAGCGGAAGTTAATATTGGTTTATTTGAATCAGGAAGATTGAAAAATGCATTTATCGCAAATGTGAGTCACGAACTTCGCACGCCATTAAATTCAATTATAGGTTTCGCAGAACTCTTAGAAGGAATGCCAATCGAAACAGTAAAGGACAAAGAAAAACGTGTTCGTTACCTTCGGAACATATTAACCAGCGGACGTTCTTTGCTTGACATGATTAACGAATTACTCGACATGGCAAAAATCGAATCGGGCAGGATGGAAGTTAATCCTGAACCAACAAGCTTGGCTGATTTACTTGAGGGGCTTGTTAGTATTATGCGCCCACAATCGAAAGTGAAGGGTTTGACACTTGACCTTCAAGTGGAATCCGATTTGCCCTCAGTCCAAACAGACCCAGGTAAGCTTCAACAAATTTTGTACAACTTCCTTTCAAACGCGATCAAATTTTCGCCGTCTGATTCTACTGTGTCCATTTCGGCAACCACTCTTCGTGAACACGGCGAGCCACCATTAATTCGTATAATTGTGGAAGACACTGGACCGGGCATCCCCGAAGATATGCTAGAAATGGTTTTTGAAAAATTTAGACAAGTTGACGCAACGCACACCAAAGAGCACTCAGGAACAGGGCTTGGCCTTGCTATCTGTCGTGAACTTTCGGAATTGCTTCATGCTAAACTTGGGGTTCAATCGGTTTTAGGTCAAGGGTCTTCTTTTTATGTTGATGTTCCAGAAGTGTTTGCTTCAGAAACTCCAGAGCCATTAATGCCAACATGAATATTTCACTTGAAACATTTTTACTTGGCATGAAAAGTTTGCGTCTGCATGCTCTTCGTTCTGTTTTGACAAGTCTAGGCATTATTCTTGGCGTTGCATCGGTCATTGTGATGGTCTCCATCGGCGAAGGAAACAAACAAAGCGCATTGAGAGCGATTCAGTCGCTGGGCGCGACAAACATTATTGTTCGATCGCAGCGCCCACCAGAGTCGCAATCAATGGGTTCACAAACGCGTTCTTTTGTGGCGAAGTTTGGCATGACTGCTGAAGATTTAAAACGACTCCAAATATTTATTCCTGCAAACACGATTATCCCGTTGAAATCTGTTGGTTCTGAAGTGTCTCGAGGAGCATCGAGAACAACAAGCCAAACATTTGGTACAACACCTGCGCTTAAAAATGCCGCTAACCTTCGCGTGAAGCAAGGCGGTCGGTATTTGGTCGAGGAAGATTTAATGAGAAGGGCGCCAGTAGCCGTCATTGGATCAGAAATCGAAAAGTTATTCTTCCCGCTTACTGATCCTGTTGGTCAAATTTTGCGAATCGACACAAGGGTGTTTACAATTATTGGCGTGCTTCAACCAGTTGGTTTAGCTGGTGGCGCGGGTTCTGCACTTGTTGGTCGTGATTTAAATAAAGACGTGCATATTCCACTCACCACAGCAAAACTTGAGTTTGGCGATATTGTTGTGCGAAGGCAATCTGGTTCTTTCAGTGGCGAGGAAGTAGAGATATCTGAAATATATTTGACAGCTCCCTCCACGGACGCGGTTGTGCCAATGGCGGATCATATTAGAAATGTGATGCAGGTTGGTCATCCAAAATTACAAGATGTCGAAATCATTGTGCCTTGGGAACTCCTTGAAAATGTTCGCCGAACCACCGCAACGATGAACATCTTACTGACAGCAATTGCCGCAATTAGTTTGCTCGTTGGCGGCATCGGCATCATGAATATTATGCTTGCAACGGTTGTTGAACGAACAAGAGAAATAGGTATTCGAAGGGCAGTTGGTGCAACGAGAAGTGACATTGCCATTCAATTTTTAATTGAAACAGGAAGTATGAGTTGTGTTGGCGGGCTTATGGGCATTGTCCTAGGTGTTGGTATTTCAATTGGACTTGAATCCTTCTTGCCTTGGATTTTAAGTTTTTCTATGTTCAGCAGTATTGGCGATGTTGGCGTTGGGCTTGAAACGCAAATTACAGGATGGTCAATTGGTGTTTCATTTTTGGTCGCAGCGGGAACTGGACTTGTGTTTGGTATTTACCCTGCAATCATCGCAAGTAGACAAGACCCTATCGTCGCATTGCGCCACGATTAATTTTATTAGGAGATCACCATGTTTGCAATCGCGCTTTTGGTTTTGTCTTTTCAATCAGTTGAAAACACACACTCGGTAACCACCGACGATTATTTTTCTTTATCCTATCTTTCAAGTTGCGCTGTTTCGCCAAGTGGTTTGTATGCCGCATGGACTGAAGGCCGTTGGGATGAAGACCTTGATAAGAGAAACACGGACATTTGGATTATTTCTGTGCATGCCTCTAATGCCGCACCACTTCGCTTGACGTTCGATGAAGCGCACGATGGTTCTTTGCATTGGGGAGCTGACGATTCTTGGCTGTACTTTTCATCTCGACGTGGAAGCAAGGGCGATGACTTGCCGCGCAACGGCAAAACACAAGTGTGGAGAGTAAAGCCGGACGGGTCTCAAATGATGGCGGTTACTCGTCTGGAAAGTGGGGTAGAAGATTGGTTGTTAAGCCAAAATGGCAAGAGCGTTTATTACGTTATCAGCGATGAAGAACAGATTGATGATGATTGGAAAGACCTTCGCAAAGAACACGACGACTTGGTGTATGGGCACGGCCTTGTTGATTATTCTGAACTATGGAAACTTAACCTTGTCACTTGGAAGCACGCATTACTGTGGGATGAAGATAGAGTTATTCAATACTTTTCTCCTTCACCTGATTCAACAGAAATAGCAATTATTACAACGCCTGACACGCGACTCATTACTAATGAAGGTTGGTCTGAACTTGGTGTATACACGGTTGCGTCAAAAGAAACTCGAGTACTTGACGATACGCTTTGGCGTGAGGAAGCACCATCACCCTACGGATGGGTTGAATCTCCCGCGTGGTCTTCGGATGGACAACGCCTCGCTTTTTCTGTAGACTTTGATGGATACCCAAGGCAAATGTTTGTGGCTACGTTTGGTATAGAGGCAACGCAAATCCAGAAAGTCCGCCGCGTGCAAAACGACACACTTGGTACTTCGCCGGTCTGGGCACCAGATTCACATGACTTGCTTTATATTGCCGAGCGTGGAACAATTCGTCCACTGCTTCG
>CAWLAZ010000182.1:0-3378 GCA_963854955.1 Phycisphaerae bacterium
CATCAGCCCTAGCCAGTATGGCTATGAGTTGTTTGTCAAGTTCGGTGACAGGTGATTCAAATGGAAGCGGTGCGATGGTGTTGCCCTTGCCGTTACTCATGCGGATAGTGTACCTTACAAAGCATGAATATTACAATGGCAGTCATCGGCGGGGGAAATATGGCAAAAGCAATCATCTCAGGCGCAATAAAAGACGGTGTTCTTGATGGCTCTGCGATTGCGGTTGCAGAACCAGATGCTTCAAATCGAGATTTTTTCGCTCAACTCGGGTGTGCCGTTTTTGCATCAGCGAGTGATTTGCCAAGTTCGGAATATGTCCTGCTTGCGGTGAAGCCACAAATATTCGATGTTGTTTCAGAACAATTGCGCGGCAATGTGGTGTATTCCATTATGGCTGGCGTGACAATTAAGACCATTGAAGGCGCAGTTGAACATGCTCGAGTTGTACGCATCATGCCAAACTTACCTTGCAGTATTGGGTACGGCGCAGCGGGGATCGCACTTGGTAATGGCGTGTCTGTTGAAGATGCTACGCTTGCTCGGAAATTATTTTCGGCAATAGGTATCGCCGTTGATATTGAAGAGTCCCTTATGGATGCAGTGACCGCAGTCAGTGGCAGTGGTCCCGCGTATTTGTTTATGCTTGCAGAAGCGATGATTGAAGGCGGCGTAGACGCTGGCCTCACACGCGAAGTTGCAACATCCTTGGTGCAACAAACAATGCTTGGTGCTTCAGCATTGCTTGATCGTGATGTTCGCAGTGCGGGTGAACTCCGAGAAGCAGTCACAAGCAAAGGCGGTACAACGGCTGCTGCTTTAGAATGCATGAATACAAACGGTGTGCCCAAAGCGATTAGAGATGCAGTCATAGCTGCACGAGACAGGGGTCTTGAACTCGGGAGTTGACGTCAACTGGTCTGTACCCTTAAGAAGTATACGTGTAATTAGAAATCTTTACGCCTGAAGTACCAAGACCCAAGTCCGAGAATGAACCCTTCAAACAAAAGGGACGTGCCAACTACGTACCAAAGCGATCGGGATTCGTAATCTTCTTGAATTCGCCGATTTGCTTCACGGCCCCGCGCTCTGCGAGTCGTTGGATCAAACTCTTTCACGTCTTCGTCCTCAAAGGCGCGCATGTCGCCGTTCATGATTGCCCCAATGTCAAAGCCGTCCGAGTCACTCAGCCAGCGATCGAGCAAGCCAATGGTTTGCGCATTTTTAGGCAACACGGCCAACGTCCACTCGACAGGTGTATGCCATGGCGTAAGTTTGTCAAGAGATTCTTGTTTTTCATCAATCTCTAATTGAAACTTCTCGATACGTTTTTCAAGTGTAGGAATTCTAAAATCTGTTTCAGACTTGGCCTGTATTTTTATGAGCTCTTCTGTTGCCGTGACTATGCCTTCGTCAAATCGTTCGATGTCTACCTGTAGTCCAGTGACAAAACGATTCAGGACTATTTCGGATGTCTGCACGGACCAAAGCATCATCCAGAAAATGCCAGTGATAAGCAAGGCGGTGATGCCGGACCTTGTCAAAATGCCAACTAAAACACAAACGGCAAATAAGTAACTAAAGAATGTCGCAACGATTGGTATGGCAGAAAAAATCATCGGGTTCCATTCACCAATTCGAAGACCGACGCACAAGAATATGCCAAAGCAAAATATTGCAACTTGTAACACTACAAAGAGCAAACTCACAAGGTATTTCGAGAAAAACAATTTGAACCGATCGATGGGTTTTGAAATGGTGAGTTCTATGGAACCGCTATGCACGAATTCAGGAAAAATAGAACACGTCGAAATCAAAGCCAACACTGTAGCAATCCATGCAAGCCAAATTTTAACAAGGAAGCTCGAAAAAATACCAATGTAAAGCCCGCGAGCCCACGGACTGCCCTCATAAAGTTGTTCAGAATCAATTTGGTATGCACCAAAACCGATGGAAATGCCCTCAGGATTGAATCCGATAGAACCAAAGGCAACAACGACAAGCGCCGAGATGCCAACAGTCACCCAAAAGAGTTTTGCCGCACTGAGTTGTCGGTAAGCATCAATAAGCAATGCCTTGAATTGCATCATCGGATTGCCCCCGGTGCATCTTTGTGATCAACCGCACGCATGAATAAGTCTTCTAAGTTTTCACGAACTGGTTGCACGGAAACAATAGTCGCATTTTCTGCACGAAGTCTGTCGAGCACTGGCTGGACTTTTGCAGGGTCATCACCATTAAAAGTCATCATGTTTCCCGAAACATTGTCGGCTAATTCTGTTGCCCAATTCGGAAGTGCACCTTGTGTTGTTATTTCATACCGTCTTGAATCAACGGTAAGTGAATCAATTGTTCCTTGCATGGTGACTTTGCCCTTGACCATAATGGCAACTCTGTCGCATACCATTTCAAGTTCACTGAGCAAATGGCTGTTTAAAAATACCGCTCTGCCTTCTTCGCGTAGTTCGGCAAGTAAGTCTCGAATTTCACGGCGGCCAACGGGGTCAACGCCGTCGGTAGGCTCGTCAAGCACCAATAATTTTGGATTGTTCATGAGGGCTTGGGCAATGCCGAGCCGCTGCAACATGCCCTTGGAGTAGGTTCCGACTTTTTTATGTTCCCATCCTGAAAGTCCAAGCCGAGTCAACAAAGAAGATGCCCGAGTGTTGCGCTCTTTTCTTGCGACCTTGCAGAGCGCACCGTAATGATGCAGCACTTGGTTGCCTGTGAGGTAATAAGGAAACCGATGGTGTTCTGGTAGGTAGCCAATGGATTCAAGCGTTACTCGGTCACCAATGGGCTTGCCAAGAAGCGTACCAGAAACCTTTGTGGCATGAATAACGGTCATGATTATTTTGACAAGGGTCGACTTGCCGGCACCGTTTGGTCCAAGCAATCCAAATATTTCGCCGTCCATAACTTCAATAGAAACGCCGCGAAGTGCATGTACTTTGCCACGATAAACCTTTTCAACATCTTGGAGTTGTATCACTGTCACGCACAGAGTGTACCATTCCTACTATGCGATATCTGTGTCTTCAATCTTTTTTACAACACTTGGAAAAACAAGGTGAACTTCGTCGCATAACAGAAGAGATTTCGCCGTTGCTCGAGGTGACTGATCTTGTTCAAATTGAAGCGATAGCAAACTGCCCAACGCCAAGCAAAACGGCAGGAACGTTCGACCCTGGACGAGAAACACTCGGCGGGCAGGCGCTCTTTTTCGAAAATATTAAAGGTTGTGATTTCCCACTTGTGATTAATGCCTTCGGGTCTTATCACCGCATGGAAGAAGCCCTCGGTGGAAGATGTTTTGAAGAAATCGCACAGACAATCGATGCGTTTACAAACATGACTCCGCCCTCTGGCTTATCTGATCTT
>CAWLAZ010000183.1:0-3374 GCA_963854955.1 Phycisphaerae bacterium
CGATTAAATACATCATTTTCTGACATTTTACGTGACGGAGAAATCGTGCGAAGCGGTAACGCGCATCCTGCTGAGAAAGACCACGTAGAATTGCCTCGTTTAATTGTTCCACATAAGCGAAGAAGTTTTGGAAGATTGCGACAGCTCATCGATATGGTGAACACATGCGATTTTGTTTAACGTTCACGCTGTTTTTTATTGCAAGTTGCAGCACGCCAAAAACGGAACCAGTAGTCCACGTACTAGAAACAACCATTGAACCAACAGCGGACGGATTGATGGTAACAAAAATTATTGTATCCCCAGATGGCGACGGGTACAATGAAATGCTTGCAACGTTTGGGAAGCCGTTAGAAAATGGCCTTCTTGCAAAATCGCTTAAATCAGAAGGCATGTCCGTACGAGTTATAGAATCGGTTGATATGCCTGCAATACTTTCGACCATCGGCACAATGGAAACACGGGAATTTATTTGGCACGGCCAATTTGTCAAATGGCGCGATGTGGTCCAGCGACGAATTCCACCTGAAGGCATTCTTATAGTTGCTTCTGGGGTATCTCACTTTGTCGACCAAGGATATTTATCAATTCTGGCACGGAGTTGGTTGTTGCAACGTGCATCAGGACTCTTTGTGTATGTACAGTTATTGCCATCATGGCATATCCCTGATTCAGCTGGAATCGTTCTAACGCAAGGCGTAAAGGCGAAACAGTCAACGTTATTTAGAGAATTGGAGATCGAATTTCTACTTGAAGACGGGCAGGCCGTTCTGTTGACAACGGAGTTAGAAGTGCCCGTGCGGTCAAATGGTCCTCAAATTGAGGGTCCAGTCCCAGTTCGCCTTGGAGAGGGCTTGCTTGGAGGCGATGTCGAGGAAGGTAAAGTCGTTTTACTTCTCATTGAAGCGACTATCCTATCAACTGAGTGAAATGGTAGAATGCGCGACTATGAGTCAGCAAGAAAATGTCATCGAAAGGAAAGGCCTCCCTTCAAGAGGAAGGCGAGTCCTTCCACCTCAAACCGTGTGGCCGTTGCTCTTTACTTTAGGTAATTTAGTTTCAGGTTTCGCAGCGATTCACTACGCCTATAAAGGTGCGGAGTGGCATGGTCCTTGGGGTTGGAGCGGGCTTACAATGGCGTGTGCACTTATATTTCTTGGGATGTTTCTCGACAGCATTGATGGCGCAGTTGCTCGGCTTACAAACAGTGTGACAGAGTTAGGCGCTGCGCTTGATTCACTGTCTGATCTAGTGACATGCGGCGTTGCGCCAGCAGTGATGGTGCTCGCACTTGTTGCAAGTTACTTAGGCGATGACGGGTCACTTACATTGCTTGGCCCAGATGCAGATTTGCCGTGGGGTAAAGTTGTTTGGGGCATTGCTGCAGTGTATGTCTGTTGCACAGCACTTCGTCTCGCTCGTTTTACGGTTGAAGAAGAACCAGCAAAAGGTCCCAATGAGCATACTTCTTTTCACGGGATGCCTTCGCCTGGAGCAGCAGGGTTAATCGCAGCGCTTGTATTGTTGCATCAACACGTGCTTGCTGGTGGCGGAGATGCGCTTTGGATTGGAAGGGCGTATGCATTTGGCGTTCCAATCATTATGGCGTTTTGTGCCTTTTCGATGGTTTCAAATATTCCCTATGACCATTTTGTGAACCGTTATTTAGGCCGACCACAATCATTTAGATTTATTGCCATATTGGTCATAGTTATCTTCACGTGCCTTTGGTGGTTCCAAGCAACCGTTGCCGTTGGCTTTATTGTGTATGCGATGACGGGGCCAGTGCATGTATTGAAAAATCGTGGGAAAAAATTGAAAGAGGTAGTATGAGTACGGATGTTAAAACTAGATTTGCTCCAAGCCCGACTGGGCACTTGCACGTTGGAGGCGCACGAACAGCAATATTTTGCTGGGCATTTGCAAAAGCAAATAATGGAATGTTTTTGCTTCGTATTGAAGACACAGACCAAAAACGTTCGAGCGACCAAGCAACAACAGGATTTTTCAAAGACTTACATTGGCTAAATATCCTGTGGGATGAGGGCCCGACGTTCGGAGATGCAGGCGGTGGTGATGAGGGGCCGTACTATCAATCGAAACGGTTAGACATATACAAAGAACAAGTGCAACGTTTGCTCGATGCAGGCATGGCGTATTACGCATTCGAAACACCGGAAGAATTAGGCGAAGAGCGAAAGAAAGCACGTGCAGAAAAACGTGCATATCGATACAACCGAGCATCACTTGCCTTGGCACCTGAAACAGTCGAGCAATATATATCTGAAGGAAAACCGCATGTTATTCGTTTTAAAGTGCCAGACGGTGGGCCACTTACAGTAACCGATTGCGTTGTTGGTGATGTGACAGTCGAGCGAACTGAAGTGGATGACTTCGTGATTTTCAAGGGCGATGGGTTCCCAACGTATCATTTTGCTGTGATTGTTGACGATGCACGTATGAAAGTGACGCATGTCTTACGAGGTCAAGAGCATTTGAACAACACGTTCAAGCATATTCTTTTGCAAGAAGCCCTTGGATTTGATCTGCCAACGTACGCACACATCTCTTTGATTTTTAATCCAGACGGTTCGAAAATGTCTAAGCGAGATAAAGATAAAACACTTCGAAAGTTTGTTCGTGAGAACTCCATCGATTCGCCGCCCAATGGCTGCTTGTCGCAAGACACGTGGGATACGTGGCAATCGTCCAAAGACAACCAGCTTGAAACAGATGACGCAACAAATCTTGCGCTAACACTCGGCGTGGAACTTCCAGAGATTAACGTTGACGATTTTAAACAAGCGGGCTATATGCCAGAAGTGCTTGTGAATTACCTTTGTTTGCTTGGCTGGTCGCCTGGAAACGATATTGAACAATTTGATTTGGACTTTTTGGTTGAAAAGTTTTCGTTAGATCGCATTGTTAAGTCGCCCGCAAAGTTTGACAGAGTAAAATTGCTTGCGTTTAATTTGGATGCATTACAGAAACTTACCCCTAAAGAATTTGAACAACGACTTCTTGTGTGGTGCCAAGAGTATGCTCCAGACTTTGCCGCAATTGAAAATTTTGCGCTGTTTGCTTCGGCGAATCACGAACGTTCTAAAACATTCCGCGATGCAATAATTACTTCTTCTTTTCTCGTGGAAGAGGACAACGCGATTTCGTGGCTAGAATCAAAACCTGTGAAGAAGGCATTGCTTAAGGGCGAAGTGAGCGGATTGTCACGTATGCCTGCGATTATCGAAGCGTTTCAACAAATTGAAACGTGGAATGCAGAAACTATCGACGAATGCTTACGTGTTCTAGCTGACGAACTTGCAGACGGTAACCTTGGCAAGATTGCACAGCCGGTTCGCATTGCAGTTGCGGGC
>CAWLAZ010000184.1:0-3366 GCA_963854955.1 Phycisphaerae bacterium
TTGTTGATGCACTCATTGCAACACCACCTGAAGATTGCGATGGAGATGCGCTTGAGGCCTACGCAACAACCGCAAAGAACCGCGCCGATGTTGATCGCATGGCGGATGCTAAAGGAAAGTCTGGCGTATTTTCAGGACTCTACGCAACAAATCCAGCAACAGGCGATGCCATTCCAATATGGATCGCTGATTATGTGCTCATGGGCTATGGACACGGTGCCATCATGGCTGTTCCTGCGCACGATGCACGCGACAATGCATTTGCAAAGGCGCACGACATTCCTATTGTTGAGGTCGTGCAACCAAGAGAAGAAGAAATTACCGACGGTTGTTTTTCTGGTTCTGGTACTGCAATCAATTCTTCAAGTGAGCACCTTTCCATAGATGGTCTTCAAACCATAGAAGCACAGAAAAAAACTATCACTTGGCTTAAAGAAAACAAATTGGGTAGCGCAAAAATAAACTACCGACTGCGTGATTGGCTTTTCTCAAGGCAACGATATTGGGGCGAACCATTTCCAATTGTCTTTGACAATGAGGGCAACCATTACCCCGTTGGCGAATCAAGTTTGCCTGTTGTTCTCCCTAACCTTGACGACTACACACCAGCGGAATCTGAAGACCCCGCACCGCTTCTTGGAAAAGCAACCAATTGGTTACACACAACTGCGAGCGAAGCCGGCGTTGACCCAGACATTCTTCCTCCAGACACGCCGGTAACACGTGAAGCAAACACGATGCCCGGATGGGCTGGCTCCTGCTGGTACGAAGTTAGATATTGCAGTTCAAACTGCGACTCTCGCTTTGTCGACAAAGAAGCAGAAAAATATTGGATGGGGAACGGCATCGATTTATATATTGGCGGTGCAGAACACGCAGTGCTGCACCTTTTGTACGCTCGATTCTGGCACAAAATGTTGTTCGACTTGGGCGAAGTTTCTTGCAACGAGCCATTTCAAAAACTATTTCACCAAGGTTTGCTTACAAGCTTCGCTTTCCAGCGTGCTAACAAATCGCTTGTTCCAGTAGACAAAGTTTCGGAACAAGATGACAAATTTATCGAGACTGAAACGGGCGAAAAACTTCAGCAAGTCATCGCAAAGATGAGCAAGTCACTTAAGAACGTGGTAAACCCAGATGATGTGATTGCAGAGTACGGCGCAGATACCCTCCGCCTGTACGAAATGTACATGGGTCCTCTTGAAGCATCCGCGCCTTGGAACACACGAGACATTGTTGGAGTCCATCGATTCTTACAGCGCGTCTGGCGACTTTGTTCCGATGAACATACTGGCGAAGTGCATGCTTCCTTACTTGACGCGCAAGACGATTGTGTTGAGCGAGCACTTCACGCAACTATTGCCAAAGTAACCGACGACATCCCAAAACTTGCTTACAACACCGCCATCGCATCGATGATTGAATTCGTCAACACTTCAACATCCTCTGGAAAATTAACCGCCGACCAACTCCACCGATTCGTTCGACTGCTCGCGCCGTTTGCTCCACATATTTCACAAGAAATTTATTCCAGGCTTGGTCACGATGAATACATTGCTGTCGCAGAATGGCCCACGTTTGATCCAGCACAACTTGTTGCTGATTCACTGGAATTACCCGTGCAAATTATGGGTAAAGTGCGTGGACGAGTTACTGTGCCAGCAAATTCTAGCAACGAGGAAGTCGAAAAAATAGCCATAGAAGATCCAACTATTAGTGCCCTACTTGACGGTCTCGCCATTAGAAAAATAATCATCGTTCCAAACAAAATTGTTAACATTGTTGCCAACTAATACACATGATAAATAACTTTAACATTATCGACTTTGCGGGGCTCTCCGACGAGCAACCATGGGAATTGGCTCAACCAACGCCAACTGACCTTCGTGCAGTTATTCCAGGGACTGATCTCCCAGCCGTCGAAAAAATCACGCAAGCACTTGCGACTTTTCTTGGTGTTGCCATCGAAGCAGAATCAATTGAACCGCCAAGTAATGACATCCCTTGGGCAACGCGTGTTCGAATAGATGGTCTACCAACTGATTGCATTCTGTGGGTCGAACAACTAGATGATAAAACTAGCGAAGCAGCTCGGGTGAAAGATGGATATGTACTTGCATTGCAAACCGTGTTGCATAGTGGCGACCCACTCACACATTTTTCTAATGTCATGCGACTCTTAGCGGGTGCAGATTTAGGCATACACAGCATTTGTGATTTGCCCACAGGGCGATGGTTTCCTCGCGACATACTAGACCGAGTATTTGTGCAAGATGAGGTCGAACCACCACAGGAAATACTTTGGATAACTCGGCTTGCAGAAGCGCCGCAAGACAAAGAGCCCGAAGACCGATGGGCATGGGTTTCCACACACGGCCTTACACGTTGTGGTCGCGTTGAGCTTGAGATGTTTGGTGTTTGTGCTATCTACGCTTCGGAAGCAGTGCAAATTGTTGATGGGCTCGCAGCCCTTACGCTTGAGCAATCACTTCCGCCAGCTGGCCAGCCGTTGTCAATTGGTTCTAATTTACTTGTTTCACTTATGACGTGCAATGATGCACTAGACATGCTTACCGAAGAAATGCCTGGTCTTGAAGACAGGAACACGCCAAGTGTTGCCATTTGTAGTTCCGATGGAACTTTGGTTCATCCATACGATGCGCTTATTACTTTACGTCAGGGCAGCACTGCTGTACTTAAAACACTTCGTGCCACTGAACGAAGTGCAAAAATAGCGCAAGACAAATGGGAGCTTCTACTACAAACAGCAACACAAATTGGTAAAAATGAACACGCTGGTTGTTTAGTGCAAGTGCCTTGGGCACAGGCAGACGACGAAGAAGCGCCAAGAGAATATCTATGGTTCCGAATAGTTGAAGTAAACGGCGAAGAAGTCGTTGGCGAACTTGCACACAAGCCAGACCTCGTTACAACGCTGGTCAATGGACAAAAAGAAACGATTGCAAAAACCGATATCACCGACTGGGTGCTCATGACACCTGTTGGTCCGATGGGACCAAGTGATGCGGATGCTATCAATGATTTTCTTGATCAGTTTAAAAGTTGAAGTATAAAAACGAGCAATCCCGCAATTAATGCAAGTACAACACAAAAGAAAGATATCGTTGCTGTAATTGGCATCGGCCTGAATTCATCTCGTGGAGTTTCGTTGCCAGAGTTTTCTAACTCGTCCCAATCAATATCAATCGAATGTCGTTTATTGTCAAGCAACACCTGCCGTGCCATCTCAACATCTTCACTTCGCACCTGTATCGGCACGCCCATTGTTCCACCGCTCAAATTAACACCGATACCAATTGAAGAAGTTGCAAACACAAATGCATCGATGCCGTGATCGCGCAACAC
>CAWLAZ010000185.1:0-3362 GCA_963854955.1 Phycisphaerae bacterium
CAACCATAGCAACTTCCGCATTTGCTGGGCCTGAAAGCTTAAGTATGTTTGACCCTGTCTCTCCTGCCGCAACGCCCATTCGCGATTTATTCATGTTAGTTTTCGGTGTCATCGGCATTATTTTTGTCATTACCGAAGGTGCCCTTGTCTGGTCCATTATTCGATACAAAGCAAAGGGCGACGAGACAACTGAACCACCACAAATTTATGGAAGTAACCCCATTGAACTTGCGTGGACGGTGATACCAGTTATTATTGTCTTCATACTTTTTCTTGTAACGACAAGGTCCATTTACTCACTTGATCTACAAGAAGCACCTGAAGGTGCACTTAAAGTCAAAGCAACGGGACACCAGTGGTGGTGGGAATTTGAATACGAAGACCTCGGCATCACCACCGCCGGAGAACTCCACGTTCCACTTGGCGTGCCCGTGTTTGTTGAACTTCGTTCTGCTGATGTAATCCATAGTTTCTGGGTACCACGGCTTGCTGGAAAAATCGACTGCATTCCAAACCGTGAGAACCACTTGTGGTTCCAAGCGGACGAACTTGGCACTTGGTACGGACAATGCGCTGAATTTTGTGGCACTCAACACGCCAAGATGTTCATACGCGTTATCTCCGATACGCAAGATGATTTTGAAACATGGGTTGCAAACCAATTGAATCCAGCGGTTGAAATACCCACAAAACTCCATGGAAAAGATGTTTTCCTCTCCCTTGCGTGCCTTAATTGCCACAACGTACAGGGTGTTACGATGGCAGGTGGATTCGGCCCAGACCTAACACACCTTATGTCTCGAAAAACTATTGCATCGGGAGCTGCAGAAAACACAACAGAAAATTTACGTGCTTGGCTTCAAAATCCAGACAGCATAAAAGAAGGCGCTCTCATGCCAAACATGATGCTTAGAGATGCGCAACTCGATGCACTTGTGGAGTATTTACAAACACTCAAATGACAAACGCATTGCCCACCCTACCTCCAAGCAAATTTCACGAATGGATCACTACCGTCGACCATAAAAAACTCGGCGTGTTGTATATGGTCACTGGCTTCGTGTACCTAGTTGTCGCTGGATGCGAAGCTCTGATGATACGCTGGCAACTTGCTATCCCAAACAATGACATCCTTTCGCCGGACACATTCAATGCATTCTTCACCATGCACGGCACTACGATGATCTTCCTCGTTGGAATGCCCATTTTACTAGGCGCTGCAAACTACTTCATACCACTTGTGATTGGTGCACGCGACATGGCATTCCCACGGCTCAATGCCTTTGGCTATTGGCTGTTCTTTTTTGGCGCACTTTTGTTGTACTTCAGCTTTATTGCTGGGCAAGGACTTACAGGAGAAGAAGGCGCACCAAATGTGGGATGGTTTGCGTACGCACCTTTAACTTCAACTACGTTTTCTCCCGGAAGCGCCACTGATTACTGGGTTATTTCGCTGTTCATCGCGGGGCTTGGCTCCATCATGACTGCTATAAACTTAGTCGCAACAATTCTTACCATGCGCTGCGAAGGCATGACATTGATGAAGATGCCGTTGTTCGCATGGATGATGCTCGTTGACGCAGGGCTCATTCTTATTGTTCTGCCACCTCTTGCCGCAATTCAAATTATGTTGCTACTTGACAGACAATTTGGCGCGCATTTCTTCGACGCACAAGCCGGCGCTGACCCTCTTCTTTGGCAACACATGTTTTGGTTTTTCGGGCACCCAGAAGTGTACATTCTTATCATTCCCGGTTTTGCTTATGTCTCAGAAGTTGTACCGGTGTTCTCCCGAAAAGTATTGTTTGGGTACCCGATGATGGTCGCCGCAACGGTTTCTATTGGTTTCATTTCACTTGGCGTTTGGGCACACCACATGTTTGCAGTTGGATTGTCGCCCGCCATTCTTGCCTATTTTTCAGGCGCAACATTCCTCGTTGGCGTTCCCACCGGCATGAAAATTTTTAACTGGATTGCAACTATGTGGGGCGGACATATTCGCTTTGACACACCGATGCTTTTTGCCACTGGATTTATTTCTATGTTTGTATTAGGCGGTATGACAGGCATTATGCTTGCCGTTGTTCCGATGGATTGGCAACTTACCGACACCTACTTTGTTGTTGGGCACTTCCACTGGGTGCTTTTCGGCGGATTAATCTTTGCAATCTTTTCTGGGTTTTATTATTGGTTCCCCAAAGTCACTGGAAAAATGCTCAATGAAACAATGGGCAAATGGCAATTTTGGTTTTTGTTCGTTGGCTTCCTTCTTACTTTTGGACCGATGCACATGGCTGGCTTCGAAGGCATGCCACGAAGAATTTATACGTTCATGCCAGACCGAGGACTTGAACTTTGGAACATGCTTTCAAGCATAGGCGCCCTTGTGCAAGTGTTTGGATTTTTGTTCTTTATCATAAATGTAGTTTGGAGCTTACGCAAAGGCGAAGATGCTGGCGATGATCCGTGGGATGCATGGACACTCGAATGGTCAACCACTTCACCACCACCACCGTGGAATTTTGCTGAAACTCCAACCGTCGCAAGCCGCAGACCGTTATGGGATCTTAAACATCCAGATGACCCAGATTGGAAATACGAATGACACCATCGAATTCTAATCCTGCACCACACATGTTGCCACCCGGACACCTTGGCATGATTTCAGTTATCACCACTGAAGTGTTCTTCTTTGCTTCGCTCATTGTTGTCTATCTTGCCTACCTTGGGAAAAGCATCAGTGGCCCGCTTCCGCAAGACACGCTTGAAATGGGACTTGTCAGCATCAATACCGTCGCGCTGTTAGTAAGTTCCGTAACCGTTGTCTTTGCACTCAATGCATTGCGCAAGGGAAACAACACACGATTCTTATTGTTTATGTTGCTTACGGTACTGCTTGGCGCGTGGTTCCTTGTCGGCACCGCAATTGAATGGCAAGGCTTAATTGCAGACAAGCACCTTGCCTTACAAACAAACTTGTTTGGTACTACGTACTACACGCTTGTTGGCTTTCACGCCTTCCATGTTACGTTTGGAGTGCTTGCGCTCTTTTTCATTTGGTGCTGCGGAGTATTTGGCTGGATCCAAAAACATCATCATCAAAATATAGAATATGTATCGTGGTATTGGCACTTTGTCGATGTCGTTTGGATAGCCGTGTTCCTCGTTGTGTATGTGATTGGAAGATAGATGACGTCAACGAAAATAACCGTAGCCGTTCCCGCACCCACCGCTTGGCCACTTGTTGCCGCGCTTGGTGTTACACTCGCTTTTGCTGGCTTTTTAACCACATTGCTTGTTGGCATTTCAGGCGGAATACTTTGCATCATCGGCTTTGTCGGTTGGTTCAAAGACAGATTCCC
>CAWLAZ010000186.1:0-3345 GCA_963854955.1 Phycisphaerae bacterium
GCCGATTGCCCGCTCGACAGCGAATGACGGCCGTGTTTTGTTAGAATCTGCACTTGAAGATATGGCAAATGGGATGATTCGTGACATTTTGATTCAGGATGATTTTGTTGATGCTGTTGACGATTGGAATCCCTCCGAAGATGCGCATGTATCTTGGCTGTCTGCTTTGTTACATGAACAATCTTCTGTTGCAGGAAGTCCAGACCGGCTGTTAAGTATATTTACCGATGCACGCAGGTGGCTCGGCCGACTTTGTGATGTTGGTGAAGATTTGTCGTGGCGTTTACTTCTTGAACTCCACGAACCAGAGACAGCAAACGGTGATTGGAAATTGACGTACGCGCTTCAGTCTGCAGAAGATGAATCACGAGAAGTATCAGCGGTCGAAGTATGGGGTGAGTCTGGGAGCGAAGGCGGAAGCGACGACCGATTGCCCGAGTTGTTCTTGAACGAACTCGACCGTGCTGCAATGTTGTATCCAAAACTTGAAGCATCACTTGAGGAATCAACGCCTTGTGAATTAGCGCTTACCACGGTCGAAGCACATCGCTTCTTGGTGGAGTATCTACCTCTGTTAGAGGAATCTGGATTTAGAACATCCGTACCGCTCTGGTGGGGCAGTGAACAAAGCACGCTGAGTGCAAATTTGCACATTGAATCACCATCGCTTGAAGTGGCGCTTGCCGAACGTGCCGAAGGATCATTTGGATCCGCTTCGGTACTGGGTCTAAATGCAATCGTTGAGTGCAACTGGCAAGTTGCCGTTGGCGGTCATCTTCTTACACAAGAAGAATTCGAGGAACTACTCAAGCAAAAACAACCACTTGTGCAAGTACAAGGGAAGTGGGTCCACCTCCAAAAAGGAGCCATTGAAGAAGCAAAACGTTTATTCGCTGATGGAATGAAAACAGAAATGCAACTCCTTGAGGCCCTTCGAATGGCACAAGGTGATGGCGAAACATTACACACACTTTCGATTGGTGGATTAACAGCCACTGGGTGGGTACACGAACTACTAGAATCAACAACAGACAGTGAATCCCTACCTGAAATACAACAACCACCAAAATTTGAAGGCCAGTTACGCCCATACCAACTAACGGGTTTGCGCTGGATGGCGTTCCTGTCTAAATTTGGAATTGGTACATGCCTCGCTGATGACATGGGCCTTGGTAAAACAATTCAATTGATTGCATTGCTGCAACATGAACGAATAGAACCCTGCGCAAGAATTGGCCCAACACTTTTGGTCGTTCCTACATCCGTGATTGGTAACTGGGAAAGGGAACTCGATAAGTTTTCTCCCGAAATCAGCGTGCATGTGCACCATGGCATTGATCGTCCTCTTGGCGACGAATTTGCAGACATTGTTGCTGAAACGGATGTCATCATTACAACGTACGGCCTTGTGCACCGTGATCGTGATACATTGAATTTAGTATCGTGGCACCGTGTAGCGCTTGATGAAGCGCAGTACATAAAGAATCCACCAACAAAACAGGCGCAATCTATTCGTGCACTTAAAGCGTGGCACCGCGTTGCTTTGACGGGCACGCCGGTTGAAAATAGATTGATTGAGCTTTGGTCAATCATGGAATTTCTAAATCCTGGATATCTTGGACCGCAAGCAACATTCAAGCGCACGATTGCCCGGCCGATTGAACAGCGTCGTGATCCAAAACGCGCCGAACAACTTCGCCGCATGATTCAACCCTTTATATTGCGACGTCTAAAAACTGACGCAACCGTTATTGACGATCTTCCAGATTGCGTACAAACAAAAGAGTATGCAAACTTAACTGCGGAACAAGCGGGCATCTATGAGCAAGTAGTAAACAAAATGGTGAGCGAAGTCGAGCGATCAGAAGGCATCCAGCGACGCGGCCTTGTCTTGTCGACACTTGTAAAACTAAAGCAAGTTTGCAATCACCCAGGGCATTATGGACAAGCGGGGCACCGCGACGGCGTGATTTTGCAAGAGTCGTCTGCGCCAGGGTTGCAATCTGCTCGATCAGGAAAATCATCTCGATTGATGACGTTGCTTGAAGAGGTTCTTGCAACGGGTGAAAAAGCATTGGTCTTTACGCAGTTCCGCGAAATGGGTCGCTTGCTTTCGGCGATGATTCAACACGACCTTAACTGCGAAACTTTGTTTTTGCATGGTGGCACACCTCCAAAAAGGCGACAACAATTTATTGATCGTTTCCAATCAGATGATGGAAATGTGCCTGTCTTTATTCTTTCGCTTAAAGCAGGCGGTGTTGGCTTGAATCTTACTGCGGCAAACCATGTCTTCCATTATGATCGTTGGTGGAACCCGGCCATCGAAAATCAAGCAACTGACCGTGCGTTTAGAATTGGTCAAACGAAAACAGTGCATGTACATAAATTTGTTTGCACGGGAACACTTGAAGAACGCATCGACCAAATGATTGAACAAAAAATGCAACTAGCAGAGAACATAGTTGGTTCTGGCGAACAATGGTTGTCAGATCTTTCGGCCGGTCAATTACGTGATATGTTAGTGCTGCGCGAATCTGCACTGGAGCGAGAGTAATGAATAGGCCAACAACATCACGCAAAGGCAAACCAAGCATGAAGCTTAAAACTTCAATTGAAGATTTACGTATTCATACACCTTCTGCATGGGTTATCCAATCCATCGAAAAGAACTTTTCGATGGATCGACTTGTTGCAGGACAAAACTATGCAATGGATGGACAGATTCGTTTACTGAAAATGTCTAAAGGAAAAATTACTTCAAAAGTACAGTGCACCGAAGAAAAACCATTTCGACTTGAAATTGATGTGCCTGTTTTATCTTCTGATGAATGGACAAAGGTTGCGCAGCATATGGCGGGGGAAGCGCGTATTGCAGCGCGGCTTTCAGCCGGCAAAGTGCCATCAAGCCTTGCCATGATGATGCATGGTTGCGGACTTGCATCTTTTGCCGATGATTTAAAGGTTCGTTGTGATTGCAAAGATTCAAAACCATGCAAACATGCAGCAGCAGCAATGTTTTTGACTGCACAGCGATTACTTGTGTTCCCATTGTCATTTTTTGAAATGAAGGGCACCGATAAGGACGACCTTCTTGTTAAGTTACGGCAAGCACGAACGCTTGAAGCAAAGGGCGAAGCAAGAGCGCACGCAAGTGTCCGAGACGATGATTTGCCAGTTATGCTTCCGCTTGAAGAGTGCTTGGAAGATTTTTGGAGATCACCCCATTCCATAAAAGAGGCAGACCGCGCACCAATGCCGGCGCATTTGCCGCATACCTTATTGCGTCGCTTGGGTATTTCGCCTATGGATGGAAAATTTCCGATGGCGGGGCTTCTTGAGACT
>CAWLAZ010000187.1:0-3296 GCA_963854955.1 Phycisphaerae bacterium
ATGGCATCCGCCTGTAAGCGCGAAAGTGAAACCCCATCTTTTGCTTTTTCAATAAGGCGGTCTGTAATGAACTTCGTATATTCGTGGTCTGCGGGCACATGGAACTTGCGCGTCATTAATTTTTCGATGGCTTCGTCACGCGTGCGACTTCCGCGGATAAGTGCAATGACTTCATCAATGTCGCAGACGGCGTAAATCAAACCCTCAAGACGATGCGCTGCTTTTGCGGCTTCGCGGAGCAAGTGCTCTGTTCGTCGCCTGATGACAACTTGGCGATGTTCTACCCAGCAGTCGATAAGCGCACGAATGCTAAGTGTTTGTGGGCGACCATTAACAAGTGCAATGTTGATAACGGAAACAGTTGATTGCAACGGCGTGAATTTATAGAGTTGTCGTTCAACAACATCTGGGTCTGCGCCACGTTTTAAATATACAACAATGCGCGTTCGCCATTTTTTGCCTGAGAAGTTTTTGATGTCCGAAATATCTTCAATGCGACCATTTTTTGCGCAATCAACGATTTTTTCAATCAGGTTGTTTTGTACAAGTTGATAGGGAATTTCATCAATGATAATCGCTTGGCGTTTGCCAATTGTTTCGTGATGTACTCGGCCACGAACGCGTAATTTGCCTCGACCAGTTGCGTAGGCATCAGCAAGGCCTTGTTTTCCTACGACAAGTCCACCAGTTGGAAAGTCTGGCCCAGGAACAATGGCAAGCAATTCAGAAAGATCCATGTCAGGATTATCGATGGTGGCAATGATTGCATTGCAAATTTCACCAACGTTATGAGGAGGCATTGAGCATGACATGCCAACTGCAATACCGCTTGACCCGTTTACTAACAAGTTTGGAAAACGCCCAGGTAAAACCGTTGGTTCGTATCGAGTTTCGTCGTAGTTTGGTTTAAAGTCGACGGTGTCTAACTTGATATCATCAAGCATCGCTACAGCAGCATGCGTCATGCGTGCTTCGGTGTACCGCATCGCCGCAGGCGGATCGCCGTCGATCGAACCGAAGTTACCTTGTTTGTCGACGAGCATAACTCGCATCTTCCAATTTTGGCCCATGTTGACCAAGGTTGGGTAGATAACGGATTCGCCGTGAGGATGGTAGTTACCCGAAGTATCGCCAGCGATTTTTGCACACTTACGATGCTTGCGTCCTGGTGAAAGATTTAGGTCGTGCATTGCAACGAGAATTCTTCGTTGTGATGGCTTAAGACCATCTCGCACATCAGGTAAGGCGCGATCCATGATGGTGGACATCGCATACGTTAAGTAACTGTCGTGTAACTCTCGTTCGATGAGTTGGTCAACGACGTTACCTATGTTGTTCGCTGGTTTGTTTTTATCCGCTTCGGAATTTTGTTCTGGTGTCTCGCTCATGGTGCCTTTTCTAGGTTGTTTATTGTACCAGAATAAGCAAATACCACTGCTAATCTATCGTTATGGGAGCGGTCTTAAGCAGCATTAAATACTCACTGTTTCCACTGCCTTTTTTGCTCGATTTTTTCCCTCGAATTGGCGACAAAGTTTCCCCGAGTAATTCAAGCGATAATGCTTCGCACAACGTTTTTGTGCGAGCAATAACGCGTGAAACAGCGTCATCAGAAAGCCCTTGCCCAACTTTTTCAATGGTCTTTTCTTCAGCAGTAAGCTCGTAATGTGGCTTTATAAGCGAAAGGATGAATCCACAATTCACCCACTTCATGCCTATTGGAAGTGCAAGTTTTTGGGGAGTCCATCCGAGGTCAATAACAACGAGGTCGACAATTTCAGGCGGTTCAAGATGCAGGGCATTTGTTCGCTCTAAAGTTGTAACACGGGCATCGCTTCGCAACTTCCAGGCGAGCGTTCCGTAGCCAGTGTCGACGGCAAAAACTTTTGATGCACCGCGTTGCAATAAGCAATCGGTAAATCCACCGACGTTGCAGCCAAGGTCGGCGCACTTCATACCAGTTACATCAAATTTGAATTCATTCAGTGCGTGTTCGAGTTTTAAACCCGCTCGTGAAACAAAAGGAGAATCACTCATTTGTTACTCGGAAATACCGACAAGTGCGACACCCGCTTTGTTTGCTGTATCAATGACTGCAGGAGAATCAAGCAAAATTACACGCCCGCTTCCAACAGCTATACATGTACAACCCGCTTTTGCAACTTGTTCAATCGTCTTAGTGCCAATTGACGGCACGTCTGCACGCATGTCGTGGTCATCGGCGGCGGTCTTTATCAATGTCCAACCACTCTTTTTACAAAGCGACCCAGCTCGTTCAATTAGCGCAGCGGTCCCTTCGATTGCTTCGATGGCAATGATGTCGCCTTCGCGCACGGCCATGCATTGACCGATGTGCAACTGGGCACTTTGCGTAAGCAGTGGCCAGCCAAAGGCAATGTCTGATGTTTGTTTCGCTGTTGGAGAAACAGTGCCTAAGACGCCAGTTCCAGCAATGTGGTCTGCTATGTGTGTAGTTGAATCGATAAGAGTGACTCCTGATTTTTGCAGTTCATCTGCAATGGCTGATAGAACTGTAGCATCCCTGCGGTCATGCCGCAGGCGACGATACCAAAGAAGTAATGTGGTGAAGTCGGGAGTTAATCTGACTACCCCAAATTTTTTGTGCATGGCTGTTTTACCAACACCACCAACCATAATAGCATCCGTTGCCCCCCATTTTTTAAGAAGACGAATCCAGCGACCGACTCGAGCCATACCGGCGATAGAAAATGAATCGCATTCACTTGGCAGTGCCGAATCGTATTGATAACGCAAGCCAACACAGCAGACGCGATACCCCGCTGCCTTTGCACCTCGTGCTACAAGCACCGGCAAAATACCATTGCCTGCAATCATGCCTAAGATTGGTTTTTTTGTAGCCATGCACAGCAGTATACCCAAGCGATGGCAATCACTGTTTTAGAACGCTCATGCTTAAGAGAATAGGCATAAAAAAACGACAGGGAGGATCATTGCACTATCGAATAAATCTTAAGGGAAATCCCACCAATTTTTTGTTTCTAATGGCTCTTCCCATGGTGACGGTCCCTATTGGGATTAATGTGTCCAATAAACGACAAGAGGTAGTTTATGTGCCGTGCATTGGTAAAATGTCTTCAGGGGATGGCTGGTCAGTTACATCAGAAGTAATGTATTCAAGCACAGCGTCAGGGCACGAGTGGATGAACATCAGTTTAAGCAGTGCAGGGCGCATAAAATTGTGTTTAATGCCGTGCTCGAGCAGGGCAAGTAGCGGGTCGAAGTAGCCATCGACGTTTACGATGCCCACTGGTTTA
>CAWLAZ010000188.1:0-3258 GCA_963854955.1 Phycisphaerae bacterium
TCATTAAGCGATCATTATCAAAATCCATACTGCGATGTTGTGGATGGAAAGTCCCTCCGGTATCTCTAATGTGTTGCAGTGGTTGGGGACCTTTTCCTCCAGACAAATCATATAAAAGTATTGATTTGTCAGATGCAACTGCGACAACCGAGTCACTCAATGCAACGCTTAAACCAAGATATTTGTCATCACCCTCTGGATATGGCGGATCGCCCCAAGGAGACAATATTGAATCGTACGCCCAACCAGTCTTGGCATCATGATGGTAGATATGCGCAGCACCATGGTTAGTGTCGGTATTGGGTTGTATGTTGTACATTGGATCTCCAACAACCAACACATCACCAAGAATATCTAGAGAAGATGCCCATGGATAGGATCCAGGATTGTCTGTATCAGCCAGACTATCATCGATTCTCTGTTCATATAACCATTGGGAACCATCAAAAGCAAAGATATCGATCACATTGCGAGAGATGTGTGGGACGTCTGGATCTTCGGGTATCGAAGAAGTTACTGCAATTCTATGACCATCGGTTGTGTAAGAAGCGTGGTTGTTACTATTAAAATAACCGCTAGGAGTAACAAGCAGTGCTTCTTCTTCCCATTCATCTTCTGTTTCGTTATATCGGAATACACAGATAGCCGTTTTCCATTCGAATGTCGAATTATCCACAGCGCCCACAACAAGTAGGTCTTCTTCACTGACTATCCATTGAGGAAAATGCTCGACAACCCCTAACTTCCCGCTCCAATGTAGTTCTGCGTTAGGCATTTGAATTGGTTTTTGTTGAAATACGCATTCCGTTTCATTACACTCCTCATAGCTTCCGAGAAATAACCCGCCAATATCTATGCAGTCGTAATATGTCGCTGTAATACAGTCAGCGCCCGTGCAGCAACCGCCTAAACAATTACCAACACAGCCTGATAATCCACACGCAAGTGCAGGACAATCTAGGTCAATCTGAAATGGACCATCGCCATAGTCAACCGTTTCACCATGGCTGCAATAGCTACCGCCAACATTCCAGAGTAACACGCATTCACCGTTACAATCTACGACCCAGTCAAGCCCATCTAACGGGTCGCCGCAACTGCAGGTTTCTGGAAGGCACATTGTATTATTTCCTATAAATGTATAGCCAAGCGTCCAACACTGCTCTCTAGTCATTTCGGAACACTCTGTTCCCAAACAACATGCTCCTATATCATCTAACCCTCCGAATCCCTGATCCCCCCAACATAAGTCTCCGCCTGCGCAGTCACCCCCATCGCAAGCAAACTGCTGGCAACTGAAATCAATTGGAACACCCTTATAGTTACGTTGTCCTATATCGCAGATACCATCTGCGATGTACGTAGCAGGAATACAATTGCCGGCACAATCTGGAGCGAAGCCAGGTGGGCAATCACCCCCGCACCCGTTGCACGCGAAGAGATCGCACATATACGGCTCACAATTAAAATCAACATAGTATCCAGATTCTTGTGGATACTCCCGAGCTTCAGCGTCACAAATTTCATCAAAGAGCCAATCCATTGGCGCACAATATCCATTGCAATCCCGGACTTCGCCTGCGGGACACTCTTGAGCAGAACTAACTGATGCAAGAAATGCAATACATGCGAAGACGAATAGGTATACCCATTGATTCATATTTTTTGACATAAGACTACCATATTTCAATTATGCTTCATTAAATCAATAAAAACAAGTACAAAAGGGTGTGTTTGGCTAAATGAAACACTTATGGGTCTTAAAAAGAAACTTAATAACCCTTTTTGAGGAGACTGTCTTGTACACGGTCCTGACTCGAACCACAATTCGCAGGAATCCATAGGTAAAATGAATACATGAATATGAAATTTCACTATATCGTAAGGGGGATTATTAGAGATGGTGACCATGTTTTACTTTGCAAACAGAAAGACGGTAATTACACTTTTTTACTCGGTGGCCACATAGATTTTGGCGAGGGCGCAAAAGCAGCTCTTGCCCGTGAGATTAAAGAAGAAATTGGTGCTACCGTAACTGTGACCAACTTCCGGGGAGCGATTGAAAATGCGTGGGATGACCATTGTGAAATTTCACTTGTGTTTGATGTTGAACACAACTTGTCAAAGGATGTTACTCCTGTTCCAGCATCTCCTGAAGAAGAACATCTTGCATTTTTGTGGGTACACAAAGACGATTTAGCCAAGCATAATGTATTGCCAACGCCTCTAATTCAATGGTTACAAGATGACAACCATGAACTTTGGGGTTCAACAATGAACGGTTAGGAAATTGCTCCACCCTCTACTCGAAGAATATGCTTCTTGCATTTCGGACACGTCTTGCCGCCGAGTTCCATGATAGGAATAATATCTTCTGACTTACACTTTGTACAAGTTGTTCGTGGTTTCATGGTATCTACTTTGAATGGATGGCGACAGGAAAGACAAATATGCGGAATGTCATTTCCGATTGCACACATAGCTTCGTGGTCAGGGTGATACACATATTTCTTTTGTTTAGATCGTGGCAAGTGTGCTTTTTCAGGATCAAGAACATACGGATTCCCGTCGTCCCAATCTGCTATGGCAAAACCACATAAGCACGAAAAAATAAGTTCTGAAGCCACACACGATAGTATACAAATTAAGAGGTGTGTATGAATACGAAGGTCGTAAAAGAAACAGAAAATGACATTGATGCAATCGATGAACTCACTCGAGAAGCGTTTGGCGGGGAAGATGAAGCGAAACTCGTATCTTTACTTCGCGATCGTAAATAACTTTCCATTTCTCTCGTTGCAACGAAAGATGACAATATAGTCGGAGATGTTTGCGCTTCGCCTGTAACGATTAATGGGGAAGACTGTTCAGTTGCTGGAATTGGGCCACTGTCAGTGTTTGCGTCCCATCGTTTCAGAGGAATCGGTGGAAAACTCATGGAAGAAGTTATTGCCCAATTACGAAACGACGGTTGCGTTGCAGCGGTGTTACTACGAACCCCAAACTACTACCCACGTTTTGGTTTTAGTTCTGGCGCTGACTTTGGGTTACAAAACGAATATGGTGCAGGTGATCCATTTATGGCAATGGAATTACAAGACGGCTCACTTGAGAATATCTCAGGCATGGTCAACTATGTCTCTGCTTTTGCTGAATGCAATGCTTAATCAAGCTGTTGCAAAAATGCCATCTATAATTGCATTGAATGTTTCGCTTGGTCGCATTGCACTTGTTGCAAGTTCTACATTCGGGATGTAA
>CAWLAZ010000189.1:0-3215 GCA_963854955.1 Phycisphaerae bacterium
CCATTGGGGAATATGTAACCATCGATACTGTCAATGGCTCTTTTGATCTCACAGCAGGCCAAATCGATGGTGTTCTCGGTGGAAACGATCATGCGTTTACGATGAGTGATTTAGACATCCTTGCCCAAATTCTACAAGCTGATGGCATCGAAACAGAAGGCCGAATATCATTTCTCCTTGCAAGCACTGATGCTGGCATGTCTTTCGTTGGATTGTTTGGTGGTATTGATGCAAACGACCCATTTGGAAGTGAGCCAGATCAATACATTGGTGTTGCTGCGACAACAAGTTCAAATTCTGACTGGTTCGCAAGTGGCGACATTGGCTCTGATGTTGATTGGTATGACATGGGAAATAATACACAACTCGTAACCGCCCTGCTTGCCTGGGATCAAGAACAGACTTCTGCTGCATTTGCATGGGCAGATCTGTCCGATGCTCGAAATGGCACGACCAATCTTTATGATGTTGATTTCACTGAATATGCACCTGAACCGATTCAATTCATCACCTATGCTGAAGATCGTTGGTCCCTTGCAGAACAAGCTTCGTTTTCTGTGCTCGGTCAATATGCATTTTCACATCAATTTGTACCAGCGCCCGGAGCACTTGCGTTACTTGCACTTGCAGGACTTGGCGCAGGACGTCGACGACGACGAACATAAACTATTTAACTGCACTCAAAACTGCTTGAACATATGCTGTTACGGCACGCGTTTGATGCATTGTTAGATTAGACTCCTCAGTCATATCCGGAAGAATTTCATCAATCCATTCGTCAAGTGGATATCTCGTGATACGAATCGCGTTGTGACATTTTGTACAACTGTTGATATACACTTCACGGCCTTGTTCAAGTAATGGTATGTTTTCTTGCAACCCTAAAGTGTCAACTCTTGGCGCGACTTTAGTTACATCCATGCAACCAATACATAAACAAACAAATACAGTGATAAGTGAAAATTTTTGCATTAAAAATCTATACCAAAGACAAGTCTAACTTGTAAATCTGGTTCACTGTCAATGTTGGTCACTTGAAAGAGTGGAGAAACTGCAATCCACCATCCATCGGATTGAGTTGAGATGGATGGACCGATGTAAACAACATCGTCGCCTTGCTCGGACCAATCAGGAAATTCTACTTCCCAGATTGCTTGCAAGCCAAGAGTTGTGGAAGGCGTGGGTTCATACGTTACAGCGAATGCGTTTTTAATTTTCCCTTTGTCCTCGTCAAAATCTTGACCTTCCCACTCAGCTTCAATGACAAAATTATAAAGGAGACCGATTTGATCAAGTTCTAACTCAAGCAAGAGTCCTCCTTCAAGTTCAAAAAACTCGGAGCCATATTTCACTTCACCGAGGAGTGCCATGCCCATTTGATCTGGATTTGTTGCTTGTAATTGATAGATTGCTTCAACAGCAACGTCATGAAAGTATGTATGCTCTTCACTTGAAGTTCGTTTGTGTCGCCAGTCTGCTACGTAAAACGCAAGTTGAAACGTATCGGTCACGCCCCACTCAATCTCATGTCTAAAACGAAATTCCTCAAAACGTGAATCACTCTTTTTGTTTGTCTTCCATGTGACCCATTGCTCATATTCAACTGCACCCTTTGGCATTGTCTGTGGTTGATACAGCCAAGGTGTTCCGAGATGCCCAAACGCATCTTGGGATAGTGTGACGGAGATTAAAAATCCAATACATACAAAATATTTAAACATAACTAGGGTTCCTTCTTGGGCTGACCATGATTGATATTGAGACTCAGTTTCAATTAGACGGGAATCATATCCTACCATTTTGATGTTGTCAATATCAATTCCTCTGGAATGTACCTTGAGAGTAGTGCACTATCAGACAGCTCGTCTGCGGATTCCAATACGCACAACAGTAGAATTCTAGTGCCTAATACAGTGCCAAGCAGCGGTTGGTACGATGCCAACATGGCTATCAAACTTACTTTTCATGGGCAATCTGCCTTCACCATCGAGAATGAGACGCACGCCCTACTCATTGATCCCTTTTTTACTGACAATCCAGTTGCGAAACTTGCAGCAAGTGATGTGAAATGTACGCATATTGCAATCACACACGGTCACTTCGATCACTTTGCCGATTGCGAAGGGATCGCAAAAGCAAATAATGCGACAGTGTATGCAGCGTATGAAATTTGCGAATACTTAACCGAACAAGGTCATGAAAAATGTGAACCTGGAAATGCCGGAGGTCGAATTGAAACTGAATTCGGTGCGATTTCTTTCACTCAAGCGTTTCACTCTTCAAGTTTTCAAAATCGATACATGGGTATGCCCTGCGGACTTGTAATTGAATTCGATAGTGCCGTTTTCTATCACGCTGGTGACACTGCACTCTTCTCTGATATGGAGTTGATTGGTGAGATCTTCAAGCCAGACATCGCCATGCTTCCAATTGGTGATCGTTTTACAATGGGTCCAGAAATGGCCGCCGCTGCAGCAGAATTAATTGGTGCACCAACTGCAATCCCAATGCACTATAACACATGGCCACCAATTGAAGTCGATGTCAACAGATTCGCACCCGAAGGTGTCGAAGTACTTGTTATGGAACCAAGTGATGCTGTTGAATTGGAAACCGAGTGACAACTGCAGATTTGTTACTTCGAGGTGGGCAAGTTATAGACGTCTCTACTCGGACAATTACACGACAAGACATTGGTGTTGTTGATGGTCTCATCACATTTGATGCCACCGATGCCAAAGAAATAATTGAACTCCATGACGCTTTTATTGCTCCGGGACTGATTGATGCGCACATGCACGTCGAATCAACAATGTTGCCCCCATCTGGATTTTGTAATCTCGCAGTGCCGCATGGGACGACTGCTGTTGTCTTGGATCCACACGAAATAGCGAATGTTCTTGGCATTGCTGGTATCAAACTCATAATGAATGATGCGAAAAACCTTCCAATCGATTGCTTCTTTGCCGCAAGTTCGTGTGTGCCAGCTTCACCACTTGAAACAAGTGGAGCAACGCTTCTCTCAGAAGATCTCGAACCTCTATTTGAAGATGAAAGAGTCATCGCCCTTGCTGAGATGATGAACTATCCCGGAGTCATCAACGACGATCCTGAAGTACACAAAAAAATACAAATGGGGTTACGACACGGAAAAGTTGACGGCCACTGCCCGATGCTTCGCGGCGACGATTTATTAAAGTACATTGCTTCAGGTA
>CAWLAZ010000190.1:0-3184 GCA_963854955.1 Phycisphaerae bacterium
GCTAAATGTTCCGCCCGATCAGCGAATGCGTGCTTCATAGATTCAATAAGTAACTGCGTGTACTCCTGCGAAACGCCATAGTCCAATGCATAGACACGAGAAAGGAGTCCTATTATTTGCGCGATGGCTACCCCGCCACTGCTTGGTGGCGGCATTGCAATAACAACGTTGCCGTTTCCTATATTAAATCGAAGTGGTGTTTCCCAACGTGGCTCGTATGATTTTAAATCACTAAGCGTCAAGTGCCCACCAGTTGCTTGCACAATCAGCTTGGCAACATCCCCTTCGTAAAAGCCCGCCGCGCCCTCTTCAGCGATACGTTGCAGTGGGAATTCCTGCCCTGAATTCAAATGTGAAAATTGCGTAGTTATTGATTGCAACGCTTTTAGATACACCTCTTGTTGTTCTTTTGGCAACTTCTCAATAGACCCAGTAGCTGATTTCACAGCATTTTCAAATGCTGCATCAAGTTTGATTGCGCTTTTTGCTAAACGAATTGCTGGGGCTAAAATTTCTTGTCGGCTGAGTTTGCCGAAACGTTCGTGCGCCATAAGCAAACCTGCAACAGTTCCAGGCACACCGACAGCTGTTCCTCCAAAGCGACTGCTGTTGGTCTTGAAAAAATCTGAGCCAACTTTTCCTGGGGCAGTTTCGCGGTAATTCAATGCCACTGGTTCCATAGTGGGTGAATCGATAAGCATAAATCCACCACCACCAATTCCACATGAGAAAGGGCGAACAACACTCAACGCAAAACTTGTTGCGACTGCAGCATCAACCGCGTTACCGCCCTTTGCAAGAATCTCTACACCCGCTTGCGATGCCAAGTAATGGTCTGCTGCAACGGCGCCACCTGTGAATGTTTGTTGCTTTGACGTGCAACCGCATAAGCAAATGCACAAGAACAGGTACTTCAACATGCGCCTAATTTTTCAAGCATTATCTTTGCTTGTTGCACATCACTGATTCTATTCTCGCCACCTTCTCGTTCAATGACGAGGTTTACTCCACTGGGAACGCATTCTAAAAATTTCTCCCATGGCACATCGCCTTCACCCGCGGGCATTTCTGTTCCCCAAGTACCAAGTAACTCCGTCGCTTTCGCATCTTTAATATGCACTTGTTGTACCCATGGCGAAAGTGTATTGATTGCTTCAATGGGATCACCCTTTCCATACAAAATCATGTTTGCTGGATCGTAGTTCACTCCCAATGAAGGATGCGCTAGTTCTTCTAGCACGCTTACAACATTTGGTGCACACTCTTGGCCTGTTTCAAGCCCAAGCAATACGCCGTGTTTTGCAAAAATATCTGCCAAAATATGAAGCCGCTTCAACATTTTCGTTCGCTCTTCACATTGACCTTCGGGGATAAATCCTGCATGAAAAGTAACCAACGGCAATTCCATCTGTTCCGCAATTTCAGCGACTTGGACCGCATTTTTTTCCGTGGATGCCCACATGCAATCCTGCCGCAACCCGCCGGTATCCGCAATGGTTTCCAGTGAGGTGTAATCCTCGCCTGAAGCTTCGAGCATCCCGCTAATCACTTCAATGCCAGATTCCTGAAATAAAACGCCACAATTCTCCCATGCACAATCGTGCACAAGCGGAAGTAATGCTAACTGTACCTTCTTAATTTCGCATGAATTGCATGAAGAAATCAAATCCAAAGGGCGCTGCGGCTTCAAACTCCAACTACATACTGCTAGGTGTCGACTGATCATGCTTGATAGCATAGAATACACAGTTAAACTCGGCACACTTCCATGACCACAACTTCGACACATTCTACACCCCCTGATGCGACTCAAGCGACTTCGACGACCGAAACTCCGATTGAGAACCAATCCAATGGGGAACAGCCACCTAAGCATGACAAAACAGCTGTGGAAGCACAGACTCTCTGGGAACGGATTGAGGCCTACGTCACTCGGTTGAGCACAAAAAACAATTTCTGGCACCGAGTGTGCTCCCTTATATGGCTTCCGTTTGCATTCCGAAGTGGCATATCTATGCGCCGAATGACCCGCGACAAATTCACGGCGGTGTTACCCTTTAAACGATCAAACAGAAATTTTTACAACGCGATGGCAGGAGCCTCACTTCTTGGTAACAGCGAAGTTGCTGCAGGAATGTTTTTATTCAAATTTTGCGGCAGCGATTATGCGGTCGTCTGCAAACATATGTCGTATAAATTTCTACGACCTTGCTATGGTCCAGCCATCTATAACGTCCGAGATGCAGAACAAATTAACGACACCTTGAATGAAGAAATGAGCGCTCGGTGTGAGTTTAATATTAACTTAACTTTAGATATCACACAAACATTGCACAAAAAAGGCCGCGAAGTACGCGTTGGAAGATGCGAGATAACATTTCATTGCACGCCGAAATTCATGATTAAGGAACGGGCCGCACGCCGCAAAGCCCGCGACCTAAAGTGAAAGCATTAAAAACGATCGGATGGGGCTTGTACCTTTCTTGCAGTTGGACATGGTGCATCGGTATGTTTTTACCTGTCATTCTTATGCATCGATACGGGTGGTTAGGATTTGCAATATTTTCCGTACCAAATGTTCTTGGCTGTGCTGCATTTGGTTATGTGGTCCGAACTCCTGAACGTTCCATAGAACTTGTCGAAAAGTACAAAACTGCAATATCACTTTTTGCGATAGTAACCGTTGCATTTCATGCATTTTTCTTAGCGATGCTTGCAAATGTATATCTTAATGATGCCGTTATTGGTATCTCAATATGGCTGCCATTTTGCATACTTGGTATTGGCGCTTGCCTTGCGTTTTTACCCACAAAATACTGGCCAATACTCGCTGCATTAATGTGGGTTTTTTCCATCGCAGTGGGGCTTACACTTCTTCCTTTCAAAGAAGTTCCCTCAGGCACGCTTCCTTGGCAAGACGCAATTTGGCTCCTTCCAATTACAACATTTGGTTTCTTTTTATGTCCGTATCTTGATCCAACATTTCATAAAGCGCTGCAACGTTCGCCAAGCAAACATTCCTTTGGTGTGTTTGGAGTTACATTTGCGGTCATGATTGGAGTCACATGCACATACCAAGGAAGTATTCTTGTTGCACTCGGAACGCTCCTTGGGCTGCACCTTGCTTTGCAATCAATCTTCACAATTGGTGCGCATATACGAGAAGGCATACAAATAGAACTTG
>CAWLAZ010000191.1:0-3177 GCA_963854955.1 Phycisphaerae bacterium
TGATCGAAGCGGACCCGTGTTTAATCTTGGCCCAAGCTTGCGCCACGAAAACTGGACAGTGAACGACATACTCATAACGCAACTTCCAGTCTCTATCACAATTGGTTTGTGCGCAATTCTCCTTGCCCTTGGTATTGGTTTAACAGCGGGCGTACTTGGAGCTGTTCGTCCCGGATCGTGGATAGATACACTTTCATTTACCGTTGCGCTTGTTGGAATTAGCTTTCCATCGTTTGTTATTGGCGTGGTCTTGCTTATTGTATTTTCGGTTTGGCTTCAGTGGTTTCCAATAAGTGGGTGGGGAACATGGCGTCATTTAGTGCTTCCATCAATAGCATTAAGCTTGCCTTTCTCTGCGTATATTGCGCAACTTACACGCGCTGGAATGATTGAACAATTGCGAAGTGACCACATTAGAACAGCCAGAGCTAAGGGTCTACCCGAATACGTTGTGGTTCTAAAACACGCAATGAAAAACGCCTTGTTGCCAGTAGTGAGTTACCTTGGACCCGCAACGGCGGCCGCAATGACGGGGTCGTTTGTTATTGAAAAAGTATTTGCCATCCCCGGCATCGGCACTCATTTTGTTGACGCGGTGCTCGGAAAAGATATCACTGTGCTCATGGGCATCGTTTTGGTATACGCAACCTTACTAATTTTATTCAATCTTGCTGTGGATGTTATGTATCGCTTTCTCGACCCCCGCCCAAGCTAGTCACCAAAAGTTTAACTGACCATGAGTCAGTTAAATACAATTAGCATATTTACCAATATAATTGGCTCTGAGTAAATTAATCAGGCTGGTTTTCATATATGACAACACGCCAAAGGTGTTGCACAAGCCGGGGGTGCTCTGTTAGCCCAGAAATACGTTCTGGGTCATACATATAAAGCTGTAATAATTGGCAAATCACAAGCATGGGCACTTCGTTTGTAAACAACTCTTCTTCAATATCTCGAAGCATCGCGAACCGTTTTATAGGGTCCCTCTCAAGTTTTGCCTTGTCCATAGCTTCGTCAATGGATTTGTTGCTATACCCTCGATCATTGTTCCCGTTGTCAGAACGAAACACATCAAGGAATGTCGTTGGGTCTCCGTAATCCCCATACCACCTCCCGCGAGCAATCATAAAATTCCCACTACGCAAATCGGCACTAAAGAATTTATTGTCTGTGCCTCGCAACTCGACCTGTACTCCAAGGTTCTTCTTCCATTGGTCGCGCAATTCTAGTGAAACCCATTTATACCTTGGCGTGTTGGTGGTGTAGAGCAAATCAATTTTTGGAAATGGTTTTCCATCCGCGTCTTCGACAATTCCATCCCCATCTCTGTCTTCCCATCCCGCGAGCGATAATTCTTCAACAGCGCGGTTTGGGTCAAACCCAAGCCCATTTACTTCCCCATACCCAACAATAGAAAACGGAGGAACAAAACTTGTTACCGTTGGTTCATTCAGACGGGTGGCGTGCTTCACAATGGAATCTCTGTTTGTAGCAAGTACAAATGCGCGTCGAACTGCGGGGTGCGAAAACGGATTTTCCATTCCATTATTTAAAATAGGCCTGCAATTAAAAGAGAAAAAATCTGTCCCAAACGTTGGAAACGCGTGTATGTTTGTGCGGACTCCATCTGTTTTCTCCTGAAGCATATCTGATTGGTAATCAACATTTACACTACTAAGCCAATCCGCCTCACCGCCCTCAAACGCAAGCACTGCGGTATTTGCATCGGCAATGGTAATGCCATGCATTGAGTCTATGGTTGTGATTTCAGGTGAGTGGTAGAACGGGTTTCTGCTTAGCCACATGTCTCGTTTGTATCGCCAACTTTTTAACACGAAAGGCCCATTACACACAATGTATTCGGGTCGAGCCCAAAAATATTGTTGTTGTATTCTTCCTGATGTTGAATCCACAGAGATCCATTTCTTATTGGTTATCCAGTCACTATCAAAATGAAACCACCCGTCTTTTATCAACTCGTTTTGCTTTTCTTCACGAATCACCCAACCCTCAACAGCCGGTTTGTATACAGGACTACAAACAGCGAGAGCAACTTGGTCTAAAAAATAGGGCACCGGTCGTTCAAGTGTTATTTGCAACGTAGCGTTGTCAATAACATGTATATCAACCATACTGTTGAATTGTTTTTCGATGGAACTCAGTGTGTGTACAACGTTGTTTTTGAGCTGTGTTGTTCTCCAGTTCCAGAAATCCTTCGCTCCGCGTATCGAATAAAAGAAGTTCGAGTAATCAGAGGATGTGTCTGGAGTTAACAACCGCATCCACGCATACCGAAAATCTTGTGCCGTCACGCGTGCCCCGTTACTCCACCTTGCATCTTTTCGTAGAAAAAAAGTGTACACAAGACCATCGTCCGACACGGCGAATCGCTCTGCGCCAGCGGGCTCAATCGAAAAATCTTCAGTGTTCCATCGAACGAGACCTTCATACAAACAATATGCAACTTGCATATCGTTTAACCAACTCATCCGTTGTGGGTCTAATGTAAAAACATCACCACGAGTAACAAAAACAAAATCAGCCCGCGGCCTGCTCGCATCAAACCCTATGACGCAAGCAACAACCGCAACAACAAACGCAACGGGAACAAGCAGGCGAATCATCGGTTAATTCTTAAGTAGTTTATTCCAAGCGACAACACGTTCTTGGATTGCTTGCAGGTCGTTGTTTTCCCAAAGGTCAATTGTGGCGACTTCTGGTTCGGTAGTTTCACCAAACAATAAACGAACTAATTGATCAGCATTCCACACAGCGTGTCCGAATATTTCATTGAGCCGTTCGTCATCTTGCAAGTTAGGAGCAATAGAAGTCGCGTATTCGACAAACGAAACAAGCACAGGAGTGATTATATCTTTGGCGTTTTCTTTAACACCCTCATCAACACCGTACTCCGCAAATTCAAACATCAAAGTAGGCAGGATGACAGGCAATGACTTAACGAGCGTATAATTTTGCTCGCTTTTTTGAATTCGATTCAGCAAATCAACCAACGCACTTGCTTGCAATTCAAACGAAAGTTCTTCCAGCTCCTCCCTTTCTTGAGCATCTGTTCCAGGAATATTTTTAATGGATGCAAGCGCGTCAAACTGTCTTGCGATGATGAACCAATCTTGTTCCCGTTTCATAAATGAAGCAACAAGTTTTGCCATTGAC
>CAWLAZ010000192.1:0-3175 GCA_963854955.1 Phycisphaerae bacterium
CCGAAAGTGCTTGCCTTGGTTTTGAATACGGATACTCACTTGGCGACCCAAAGATGCTCATCATTTGGGAAGCCCAGTTTGGCGACTTTGTCAATGGAGCGCAAGTTATCATTGATCAATTCATCGCATCTGCTGAAGTAAAATGGCAACGAGCATCTGGCTTAGTCTTGCTTCTTCCGCATGGATACGAGGGGCAAGGCCCTGAACATTCATCTGCGCGACTCGAACGTTTTCTTGCGCTTTGTGCGAATGAAAACATGTCAGTCATCAACCCGACTACTCCTGCCCAAATTTTCCACGCACTTCGACGGCAGATAACATGGAATTTCCGTAAGCCGCTTATTGTCATGTCGCCAAAAAGTTTGTTACGCCATCAAAGCGCTGTCTCTTCTGTGCAAGATTTAACAAATGGCGGATTCAAAAGCACCATCGATGAAACGCATACAGATCCAACAAACATACAACGTGTTGTTTTTTGTTCTGGGAAAATATATTACGACTTGATTGACCACCGCAAAAAAGTGGAAGCGGAACATTCAATCGCAATTGTCCGCATCGAAGAGCTGTATCCCCTTCCCAAAAAAGAATTAAACACCATCCTGCAGCGATACCCAAACGCAGAGTATATGTTTGTGCAAGAAGAACCTGAAAACATGGGTCCTTGGCACTATATCGATGCTCAATTCCGTGACGAACTCGATGTCACGCTCACGCGTGTCACGCGAAGGCCCTGCGCATCTCCTGCTGTTGCGTCAAATAAAATGCACACCATCGAACAACTCCGTATCCTTATAGAAGCAATCGGCTTAATACAAGAATAAACCATGGCAACATCAATCACAATTCCATCGCTCGGCGAATCCATTAACGAAGTCGTGCTCGGAGAGTGGCTTGTACAAGACGGGCAATGGGTCGAACGGGATGCGCCGCTTATCGAAGTAGAGTCCGACAAAGTAACGCAAGAATTGCCTGCACCTATTGCCGGTTTTGTTACCATTGAAATGCAAACGGGCGAAGAGTGTTTGATTGGCGATGTAATCGGCTCTATAGATGCAGATGCGCCAAAACAAGAAGGTAAAAACGATTCTAGCGCTGAAGAAGAAGTTAAAACAGAAACCATTGCTTCGGCGGAACAAACACGAAAAGCTACTTCACTCGCGCAAAAAGTTGCGACTGATTTGGGCGTCTCATTGGAAACTATTGAGGGGTCTGGACCTTCTGGAAGAATTACAAAGTCCGATGTACTCAAAGCTGATGTATCGCCAGCCCCAACGTCACCGGCACCTCTTGTTGAACAAACAGCACCAATTGTCCCCGCACCACTTGTTGAACAACCAGCGCCACACCACCGTGGTGTTCGTCGCGAAAAAATGTCCACGCTCCGCAGGAAAATTGCGGAGCGTTTAGTTGAGGCACAACACAACGCGGCAATGCTTACAACGTTCAATGAAGCAGACATGACTAAAGTTATTGCACTTCGCAAATTGCACAAAGAAGAATTCAATGATCGCTATGGCGTCAATCTTGGCTTTATGTCTTTCTTCACAAAAGCATGCGTTTCTGCACTTCGTGCATGGCCTGCTGTAAATGCATCACTTGTCGAGGGTGACGTGGAGTACCACGATTACGTGGATATGTCCGTTGCTGTGGGCACAAAGCGAGGCCTTGTTGTTCCAGTCATTCGAAGCGCCGATCGCATGTCGTTCGCGGACGTTGAACTTACCATCAAAAACCTCGCATCGCGTGCTCATGATGGCAAACTCACCATGGATGATATGACAGGCGGAACATTCACCATCAGCAATGGTGGTGTGTACGGCTCGATGATGTCCACGCCAATCTTAAATCCACCGCAAAGCGGCATTCTTGGATTGCATAGAATTCAAAATCGCCCAATCGAAGACCCCGACAACCCCGGTCAAATTGTCTTACGACCCATGATGTACCTTGCACTTAGCTACGACCATCGACTTGTTGATGGCGAAGGCGCTGTACGTTTCTTAGTCCATGTTCGAAATTGCATAGAAGACCCAGAACGCCTGTTGCTTGGTCTCTAATTTTGAGTGACATTGGACACATTCCAGTTCTTCCTCTCGAGGTTAACCGATTATTACAACCAAATGATGGGGATGTTATTGTTGATCTAACCGCAGGAAGAGGTGGGCATGCGTATGAACTTGCCAAATCTGCTGGCAAAAACGTCACTGTGGTGCTCTTTGATCTTGACCTTGATAATCTTGAATTCGCAACCACGCGCGTTAAAGCTCTCGGCGTGAAGGTCATCCCAATTCATGCAAATTTTGCCACGGCCCGCAATGTACTTTGTAACCGAGGGATTCGAGCCGACTGCGTGCTAGCCGACCTTGGCTTCGCATCTAATCAAATGGATAACCACGAACGCGGGCTTAGTTTTAGGGGCGAAGGCCCACTAGATATGCGATTAAACCCTGAATCGGGCATCACCGCTGCGGATATTATCCGTTCCACACCAGAAAATGAACTGGCTGACATCATCTATCAATACGGTGAGGAACCTTACTCTCGACGAATTGCCCTAAAAATTGTACAGGAGAGGGCTAAAGAGCCGATTTTGAGTACTGTCCGTCTTGCGCAAATTGTGCGAGATGCATACGGTGCTCGAGCCCGTTCGTCACGGACTAACCCTGCAACACGCACATTCATGGCGTTACGCATAGTGGTGAATGGCGAACTTGCCGCACTTGATGCATTGCTCGCAGATGTGGAAACGGGCTGTCGAAAGATCGACGAAGGTGGTTGGCTCAACCACGGTGCTCGAATTGCAGTGATAAGTTTTCACAGTCTTGAAGATCGCCGAGTCAAACACTCCTTTGTTGCTCTTGAGAAAAACGGATTGGCGAAGCGACTGACTCACAAACCAACCCGTGCTTCTGAGGTTGAGATTGCGTCCAACACGCGCGCTCGGCCTGCAAAACTTCGCGCAGTTACGTTACTGCAAGAAGAAAAGTAACTGAAGGAACTGCTTGGAATATTTTATGACCCGTGAAAACAAACTCTCAATCGTCATTGCATTTGGCTTGCTCATTTTTGTGGGCATGTTAGTTGCAGACCATTTTTCTATTGCATCGCATCGCGAAGTTGCAGACCTTGGAACAAACATTTCAACACCGCCACTTGCTGGTGTAACAATACTTGT
>CAWLAZ010000193.1:0-3174 GCA_963854955.1 Phycisphaerae bacterium
AGTGGGTTATTTAATGGGCGAGACAGGATTCGAACCTGTGAAGGCGTACGCCAGCAGATTTACAGTCTGCCCCCTTTGTCCACTTGGGTACTCGCCCTATTCACTTGAATGTGGTATATTACCTCCCTGGTGGTCAAACGGCAAGCATTTGCAAGCCAAAAATCCACATTGCCGCCGTAGCTCAATTGGTAGAGCGCTAGATTTGTAATCTTGAGGTTGCGGGTTCAAGTCCCACCGGCGGCTTAAAGCACCATAGTACTCCTAAGGTGCTTTTCTTTTACCTCCAGATAACCCTCTATCATTGCCCCTATCATTGGCAAATGGATTAGGCATACCTATAATAAGCCTGCATCGTTTTAGTGCCGATGGCTTTTGCATTAAATAATCCCACCGTTCGTATACATACGTCGATTAAAATTTTAAAGGAGCTGAATATGCAAATACTGAAAAAATATGCTGGCCTGCTTTGTTGTATTGCGGCGTTACTCATCATCATTAGTTGTTCCACCCATCGAACATCCTCGTATAAAGATACAAGAGCATTCTATCCACAAATTGGAACACAACCCTATTTCAGTGGTGACGCAAGAGCGCTTGGCGTCTATGCTATTTTTCTGGTTTCCCTCGCGATAATTCCTCCAACACTCGACGCTATCGGCGAACTCATTGATGCTGTGTGCATAGAACTTGGACTGAAAGAAAAAGGATCCGGCTGCAATCAAACTCTACTTTACTAGCAGAGAGTTACTTTCATATTGGATTATTTTCGGTAAGAACGATGGCATGCTGTGCATGAATTCTTCACAGTGTTCAGGGCCTCTGAAAGTTGGGCCTGTGTTGCCGTATTAGTTACAAACAAATTCTCTAATGTGCTAGCAGCAGACCACGCGGCGAATAGTTGTTCTGCAAAATCGCTTGGAAACTTTTTTGCGAGTTCACTGCTATTAAGCGCACGGAACGATTCAGCAAGCGCGCCCGCTTCTGCCGCAGGAACAAGATCGGGATGAAATGTTGGCGGCAACCAGTTCGATTTTTCTATATGCAAAAGGTTATCAAGAGCAAATTCAAGAGCAATCATTTGCTCGGTTATGCCAACGGGTAGTACGCTACTTGGTATGTTTTTTTTATTTTCCACATAACAACGCGAATCAAGCACAACTGCTTCCCTAACGGATTCCAACAGTCCGCTGTATAGAGCAGACGTTTCTGAAACCAACATTCGCGGCATCATTTTTTCAGGCGTGGACTCGCCAAGGGATATAAGTGAAATTGCTGCAGCAACGGCCGAGCGATGTTTGCCGTGGTGGCAATGTATATAGGTATTTCCGCGACGTCTGCCAATTTCAACCGCAGTCACAATATCGAATACTTGTTGGCTTGTTAGTTTTCCATATTTAATTGGAATGTGATACGTTTTTATTCCAATTTGTTCTGGAATGTTTAACTCTGGCGGAGTGCCGTCAACACAAACAATCGTCCGCACATGCAAAGATTGAAGAGATGCAAAACCTTCTTCGCCGATTGGCTTGCTCCCTGAAAATAACCAAGGCGCATACGCAACCACTTGGACCAAACCGTCATACGTTTTAGCTGCCGTGTTTTCTACTTTAGGCAGGTTCGTGCAACTTGGAAATAAAAGCATCCCAATAAAAAACAGGGGGCAATGAATCTGTTTCATTTTTGTATTGTAACTGGTAAATACATCGGATTTAATCACCCTTTGCGGTAATTAAATCCGGCCAATCGCAATGGAAATAAGTGTGATATCCGCAGGTGTAATGCCTGCCAGGCGGGATGCTTGACCGAGGGTCGCGGGCTTAAATTCTTTTAAAACATCCACCGCTTCGTTGCGGAGACCGCTAATAGTTGTTGGATCAAGTTTTGAGGGTATTTTTCGACCTTCAGTTTTTGCTTGCCGATTTATTTCAGCTTGTTGCCGAACGATGTAGCCCGCATACCGAATGTCCGAAACAACTCGGTGAACAAGTCGTGGATTAAACTCGGACAACTTCGCCTGTAATTCCTTGACCGTTGTATCCGAACGTTTTGCAAGTTGGCCTAATTTACGATTTTTAATTTCAACATTAATCGTATATAACTCTTGCTTTCGTTGCGCCCAACCATTCCAACGTTTATCGCATACTAAACCAAGTTCACGACCAAGTGGCGTCAATCGTTCATCGCTGTTATCCGCCCGAAGCAATAATCGGTGCTCTGCCCTGCTTGTAAACATACGATAAGGTTCGCGCGGAAGCGTCGTCACAAGGTCATCCATCATCACGCCGATGTACGCTTGGTCACGGCGAAGCATTATCGGTTCTTCTTCCTTGATAGAACGCGCTGCGTTTAGGCCCGCAAGTAAACCCTGCCCCGCTGCTTCTTCGTACCCGCTTGTGCCATTAATCTGCCCAGCGAGAAAAAGACCTTGCACTAATTTAGTTTCACATGTTGCATTGATTTGATGTGGACGAACAATGTCATACTCCACCGCGTATCCCATTTGCAAAATAACGGCGTCCTTACATCCAGCCATCATCGGAATAATCTGTTCTTGTATATCTGCAGGAAGCGATGTACTAATACCGTTACAGTAAATAGAATCGCCTTCGACTGTCTCTGGTTCAAGGAACACATGATGGGCATCGCGTTCTGCAAACCGAACCACTTTATCTTCGATAGATGGGCAATACCTTGGACCACTTTCAGCATCAATAGCTCCGCTGTACATAGGTGCACGATCCAAATTGTCTCTGATTAGTTGGTGCATCTCTGGGGTTGTTGCAGTAATTCGACAATCAACTTGTTTGAGTGCAGGAAACGAACTTGTCGAAAGGTCACTAAATGGAATCGGTTCTTTGTCACCAAGTTGTGCCGGTAATGAATCCCAATCTATGCTTCTCCTTGAGAGGCGCGCTGGTGTTCCCGTTTTCAGTCGGCCGAGTTCGAAACCAAGATTTTTAAGTGTGTCTGAGATAGTGTCCGCCGTGCCTTCGCCAACACGCCCGCCTTTGCTTTGTTCATCACCCGTGTGCATCAATCCACGCATAAACGTACCCGTTGTGAGCACCACTGCCTTTGCATGCAATTCTTCTTCAAGCATGACGCCAACAATTCGCCCATCTTCGACAAGTAAATCATCTACAGTCGCTTCAATAATTTCTATGTTGGACCTTG
>CAWLAZ010000194.1:0-3156 GCA_963854955.1 Phycisphaerae bacterium
GAAGGCGTGACTTGTGTGGAACGAATTGCGGGTCATCACACATTTGGCGTTGACTATAAATCTATACCTGCATGTACTTATACCAACCCACAAATTGCTTCCATCGGCATGACAGAGCAACAAGTGAAAGACGAGGGTATCGAATACATCAAAGGCGAGTATTCGCTTAAGGCGCACGGTAAAGCAATTGCAGTTGGTGATGCGAACGGCATTATAAAAATCATTGCAAGTAAACCGTACGGCGAAATTTTAGGTGCGCACATTATTGGTCACGACGCGAGTGAACTCATTGCTGAAATTGGTTTAGCCATTCGACTTGAAGCAACCATCGAAGATATTATTTCAACGATGCACGCGCATCCAACGATGGCAGAAGCAATCCACGAAGCCGCACTTGGCACTGAAAACAGAATGATTCACAATTGAGTTACAACTACACTGAAACAACTTTAGATAACGGACTTCGAATTTGTGCGGAAGTTTCAGATTCAGCAGTGACTGCTGGAATCGGTTTTTTTGTTAAGACGGGTGCTCGCGATGAAACGGCGAAGCTTATGGGTGTAAGCCATTTTCTTGAACACATGATGTTTAAGGGAACAGAAACGCTTTCAGCGGAGGACGTTGATCTTGCTTTTGACAATATCGGCGCAGAACATAATGCATTCACTTCAAGTGAGATAACGGCATATTGGGGAGCTGGATTGCCGGAAGTTATTGGTGACATCCACGACACGCTTGCAGATATTTTGCGTCCTTCCCTTCGTCAAACTGATTTTGACAACGAAAAGAAGGTGATTATTGAAGAAATTGCCATGTACAACGATCAACCGTTTTGGGTTTTGTTTGAAAGTGCAATGGAACAGTATTACGGAAATAGTCCTCTTGGGTACAGAGTGCTGGGCACGCCAGAAACAATCAATGCAATGCAACGGGATGAATTGGCGGGCTACTTTACCGACAGATACAGCGCAGACAATACAACAGTTGTGCTCGCAGGCAATCTTGATTTTGATGCGATGGTGGAACGGATTCAATCGATGTGCGGTAGTTGGCAACGAACAAATACAACACGTGATTTCAGCGAAGTGGTTCGTTACGGAGGCACGTTTGAAAAACATATTCCAGACTTGCAACAACATTACCACTTGATGATGATGCCGAGCGTGTCATTTCAAGACGAACATAAACACGCGGCATCAGCACTCGCCGCAATTCTAGGTGGCGGAGATGGTTCAAGGTTGCATTGGGCGTTGGTTGATACCGGTCTTGCAGAGGCATCCGCCGCTTCGGTGGATACAAACGATCAATTCGGCGAGCAAGTAACGTATGCAGTTTGTGACCCGTCTAAATCAGAGCAAGTTGCCGACATCATGCGCACTGAAATGGCAAATGTTGCTGGCTCGTTAACTGAATTAGACTTGGCAAAAGTTAAAGCAAAAGCAGGCACTGGTGCCGCGGTTTCAGGTGAACGTCCTGCTGGCCGAATGCAACGCCTTGGGAGCATGTTGACCACAAGCGGTGAATATGTTTCCTTAGAAGAGGAACTTGCGTCGATTAAATCATTAACTATTAAAGATTTGCAGGCCGTAGCTGAGGCCTATCCTTGGGTCCCACTCTTCGAAGCATCAACAAAGCACGCGTAACATGGCGATTATTTCTGACACAGCTATTTGCCTACGTTGCTGGGATTTTTCAGAGACAAGTCAAACGGTTAGTTTGTTAACAAAAGAACATGGAATGATTCGCGGGCTTGCAAAAGGATCTAAAAGAGACAACGGCGCATTTTCGGGTGGCTTCGATCCATTAACACGCGGCGCAATTGTTGCACGAATAAAAACAAACAGTGATTTAGCAACGTTAACCGAATGGCAACTTGAACATGTGTGGTGGACAACACGAAATAATCTTGAAGTAAACAAGAGCGCTATCTATATGGTCGACCTTGTTGGACGGATGTTGACTGACCAAGATCCTCATACAAATGTATACGACGTGCTGCTTGATGCGTTGACAAGGATGGAAGATGGTCACGAGATTGATTGGCCGTTGCTTCGTTTTCAGTGGTCGCTTTTGGTTGAAACGGGATATCAACCCACGCTTGAAACGGTAAGTGAACATGAAGCGGTTGTTGCGTTCAGTTCATTAACCGGTGGAGTCGTCGAAGACACTGGCGAAATTGATAGAGTTCGCGTTCGCAAAGAGACAGTGAATGTGCTTCGAATGTTAGAGGAGGGCGGTTCCATGCAAGCGACAGAACCGGAGGCATTGCGCCGGGCTAATCGTTTACTTGCACATTATCTCCGCGACATCATCGGCAAAGAATCCGCCGCCATGCGCTGGATGTGGAATTAATTACCCCTTGGGTAATTAAATGCCTTTGCTAAGCATGGGTGCATTTTATTAACCCGCGGCTAATAAATGGCTATCGAATTGGCTTTCAACTCGCGGGTCGTTTATACTGCGCACGTGACTCGAATCATTTCATTATTGAACCAAAAGGGCGGAGTTGGTAAAACCACGACGACGGTAAACCTTGCGGCGGGTATTGCAGCAGAAAAAAACGCAAAGGGTAAATACAATAAAGTTTTGGTTATTGATTTAGACCCACAGACCCACCTTGGATTGCATTTTGGCATTGATCCAACGGGCGCTTCGGTCTACGATTTATTGATGGACGAGGCAGTCACCGCCAAAGATGCAATCGTGAAGGCACGAAAAAACATTGACCTTATTACCAGTGAAGTGGACCTTGCTGCTGCAGAATCCGAACTTGCATCTAAAACAGATCGGCATGATTTGCTCGCGAAGAAACTTGTGCCGGTACTCGACAAATACGATTATATTTTTATTGACTGCCCTCCAAGTTTGGGCTTGCTTACTATTAATGCACTCGCCGCATCGAAGGAGCTCATTGTGCCAATGCAAACGCATTTTCTTGCGTTGCAAGGCGTAAGCCGGCTTTTTGAAACTGTGCAAATGCTCGTTGGCGGGATAAACCCAGAACTCGCGGTCACCGGCATTGTCCTATGCATGCATGAAAAAAATACAAAGCTTGCTCGCGAAGTAGTGGACGATTTACAGGGTTTCTTTGATGCATCTCGTGGCAGCGACGTGCCATGGAAGAACTGTGTTATCTTTGATCCACCGATTCGAAGG
>CAWLAZ010000195.1:0-3103 GCA_963854955.1 Phycisphaerae bacterium
TTGTGAGCGCGACAAATGCGTCTGCATTTTCAATATGTTCATCTGTAAAAACATTTGGATCAGTAGGGTCTGATTGTATGACGGTTACCCATGAAAGTTTTTCAGCGAGTTCGCTTGCTCGATCTGGTTCAGTCTCGAAAAGCCGAATAGAAAAACCACGGTTTTTCAGTGCACGGCAAAGCCATACGGCGACTGGGGAACCGCCCATAATGACGACACTTCGGCGGCCTGCATCTTTTGTTCGAAAAACGCGCCGTGCATCGTGAAATACTTCCGTGTTTGCAACAAGGAGCACTTCGTCTCCGATATCTACGGTGCTAATTCCACTGGGTAAATAGGTTGTGCCATCGCGAGTGATAGCGGCAATTCGAGCACCTCCAGGAAGTTTTACATCAGATAAGTGGCGACCAATTCCAGAAGCACCTTTTGTAACTTCGAATTGTTGCACTTCGATGGTGTGCCCTGCGAGCCGTTCAACTTTCATTGCGGCGGGATTCCGCAAGTGCGAAGCAATGGCACGAGCAGTTGAGAACGAAGGGCAAATTAAACTATCGATTGAAAAGATTTTTGAATAATCCAAGATGTCTCGATTGAGATACGTACTGTGCGTCACCATTGCAAAGGTACGGTCTGCACCAAGATACGAAGCGGTTGAAGCGCAAAGCAAATTAACTTCGTCGACATCTGTTGCAGCGATAACGACGTCAGCATTTTCAACACCCGCCGTCACGAGATTCTCAGCTTTCGCTGGTTCACCAAGTAACGTTGCGACATCAAGCGAATCCGCGAGTGCTTCAAGGGCGGCGTGATTGTTGTCAATGACGGTGACATTTGCACCGTCATTTGCTAGGATTTCTGTCGCGTGTGCGCCGGTTTTGCCGGCACCGCAAATAATAATATTCATGGGTATTCTTCCATTCATCGACTAGATGGTTGGGCGGGAATGATACTCGCAATACAGATAAAACCAAATAAAAACTGCATATTTTTTTGAAAAAGCGCCTTAGTAGCCTAAAAAACCATTTTATATAGAGACACAAGCTAAAAAAACTATTTGATCTATTGCGATGCAACGAGCAAAGAAATATTTATAAACGGAAATATGTACAGAGTTAGAAAAAGGTTCTTGACGATTGCGCCTCAACTTACCATACTGATTCATAGTGCTTACAAGATTTGCACGTGCACAGTCTTATGTGCTTAAAACGGTTAGAGAAGGAGTGCTCGCCATCAGAGAGAAATGACGAGCTTGGAAATACACGAGAGAAGCAGAGAGAGACTGTTGCTGGAGGGAGAACCCCGCACACAAAGTCAATCTCCAAGATAAGTTCGCAAGAACAGAAAGTTTGGAAGATGCCAACAATCACTAAGAAAGTTCTGATTGATCGAATTGCTGATTATACAAATTATAAAAAAGCAGTCGTAGGAAAAGTTGTTAACTCCCTCTTTGACCACATTGTTGAAGAACTTGGAAACGGCAATCGAATAGAACTTCGTAATTTTGGCGTTTTTGAAATACGAACGCGCGAGCCACGCATGGCACAAAACCCTAAAACACTTGAGCCAGTGCGCGTAAAGAAAAAGAAAGTAATCAAATTTAAAGTTGGTCGTTTGATGAAAAGTGCTGTGGAAGCGATTCCGGTGGACATAAATATGGAAATGCCAGTAGTCGAAACTACAGCTTCTGCAACAAGTGTAAAAGAAACAGCAGGCGTATAACTTCTTTGGTAATACTTGGTGGATGACTTGTCGTTTCTCCTCCCACCTAGGCAATTAGTAGTAAGGTAGTGCTCAAGGATGAGCAACAAACAAAAACAACACACGCATGGAATGGATGGCGCAAAGCCACAATCGATTTCTCGATTGATGGAAGCAATGCCCCCGCACGCACTTGAGGCAGAAGAAAGCCTGCTCGGTGCTATTGTTATTGACCCTACAGTGCTCAATGATGTGCAATTGATTCTGCGCGGGCCAGATGACTTCTTTAAGAAGGCAAACGGCACTATTTACACATTAATGGCAGAGTTGTACGATAAGTACGAGACTGTAGATCTTGTCCAATTGCAACAAGTTGCAAAGGACAGAGATGTCCTTGATGCTGTTGGTGGTGTCGAATATCTCATCAAGGTGGCGCATGCTGTGCCCAGCGCTGCAAGCGCTGCGCACTATGCACGCTTGGTGAAAGAGAAATCAACTATTCGCCAACTCATTGGTGCCGCGGGTGAGATTCTCCAAGATGCCTACACAAAGCCAGAGAACCCAGACGAAATCTTAGAGGAAGCAGAACGAAGAATTTTCAGTATTGCTCAGCAACGCGAGCTTCGGCATGCGGAAAAACTCGACGATTTACTTAACGCTGCGATTCAACAACTTGAAGAGAACGACGGCAGATTAATCACAGGTGTTTCAACGGGCTATTCAGACCTCGATGAAATGACAAGTGGTCTTCAGCGTGGCGAGATGGTTATTATCGCGGCTCGTCCATCGATGGGTAAAACAGCATTCGCTTTAAATATGGCAGAAAACATGGCGATGCGCGATGTTCCGGTTGCACTCTTTAGCCTAGAGATGAGTCGTCAACAACTCGTGCAACGGTTACTTAGTTCACGTGCTTCGGTCTCTGGACATAACATCCGTCGTAATTCACTGAGCGACCGAGACATGGCTGCCATTATTCAGGCTGCCGATGACCTTATGCAACGTCCGCTATTTATTGACGACACACCAAGTTTGTCCATTACACAGTTGCGCGCAAAAGCTCGTCGTTTAAAACAACAACACGACATTGGCGTCTTGATTATTGACTATTTACAATTGATGACAAGTGGAAAACGCGCTGAATCAAGGCAACAAGAAGTAAGTGAAATCAGTCGTGGAGTGAAAGCACTTGCGCGTGAACTTGATATTCCTGTTATTTGTTTGAGCCAGTTAAACCGTGGTGCTGAACAACGTGAAGGCCATCGTCCACGAATGAGCGACTTGCGTGAGTCTGGTTCAATTGAGCAGGACGCGGACGTTGTTGCCATGTTGCACCGTGAATCGTATTACCACATCAATGATCCAGCGTGGCTAGAAGCAAATGCCGAGAAGGAAAACCTTGCGG
>CAWLAZ010000196.1:0-3102 GCA_963854955.1 Phycisphaerae bacterium
TCCCATAGAAAAAACTACTTTTTCGTTGTTATATCGTTCAATGAATGCTTCTAATCGCGCTTTGCGTAATTCTAAAGAAGTAGCATCAACTTCTAATGCCAACGCACTGTTTGCGCGTGATTGCGCAACAACGAGATGTTCCACAGCAGAGTTCATGGACAATCGAGAATGCGTTGCCACAGCGGCAACTGTACAAAGTGTCACAATGATTGCAACAGCCACACGGCTACTGCGCGCTTTATTTTTGCTTCGTTCGACATATTGTTCTGGCAATAAATTCATGCTGCTTCCTTAATTGTTGAGTCGCTACCTCTACGTTGCCTACAAGTTGACAAACACGCCAAGCTTGCACCCAGTGCAACATGCCAACCGCCAGTATTCGTCACTCCTTCTTCTAACGCTTGTATATGCGGCGCCATGTGGTCGTGGACAACATTTTGCGAACACGCATTACTGAGTGTTTTTGCCAGAAATGGGTTCCAACCAGCGCTACCTGTCACAATCAACTTTGTTGAAAGGGGTCCGCGGTTTGTCACTCCATAGTGCCGTATACATTTCATCGCATCCGTTGCAATCGCCTCATGTGTTGCACGAGTTGCATCTCGAACTGCTTTGCTTACATCGTCTTCTGATGCGGTCGATTGTATATCGTCAATCATACGCTTTGCTTGTTCTTTAGTTACTTGTGTATGAGAAGAAACTGATTCAATCAATTGCAGTCCGCTATGTATTAAATGTTTATAAAATACAAGCGAGTCGCCCGCGAGAACCATAAGCGCCGAATCGTGCATTCCAAAATCAAATACCGTTCGAACATTTTCGCTGTCACTTTGTCTTCGATGCAACATGCTTAGCGTCCGAGCAACAGAGATACAACTTGGTTCAATGACTGTTGGTCGCAATCCTGCAGAATAAAGCGGATCGAGTAACTCAGTGAGTGCCGATTGTTCAATTGCGATTGCGAGTACGTCTCCACCAGAGCCAACAGGGATCGCATCCATTTGCAATGTTGCACGTTCAACGCCTAGACGATCAGCCATTTCCCATGACGCTGCTTCTTTTAGCTCAGATGGTTTCATGTTCGGCAATTGAAGTACTTGGTGGTGCGCAATTGATGGAGGAAGTGAAAGAACACATTCTGAACCCAACATAGATGTCTTGGCCATGAACGAACGCCAGCAATCTGCTGTAAGCTCACGAGGGTTTTGCTCAATGCGTGCAACATGTGGATTGGAATACAAACCATTTTTCCATGCGCATTGCCCAAGGACAACCCCGCCGTCATGTATGGCGATGCCAATATGTCCTTTAGTATTTTTTGTTTTTGAAAACATTAAGAGCCACCACCAATTTTTTCCACTGTTACTTTTCCTGTCAGTGGTGCAAGCTGGATCTGCCAAACATGGTCGCTGCTGTGAAGTTCAAAACTACCGCCTGTAGATGGTGAACCATCCGGAGCAATGATTCCGCCCGTTTGATCGAAAATAATACTCGTGTTACTTCCATCAAAAAGTGCTGATGCTATAGACATATGTGAATAGCGCGTGTCTTGATTAAAATCAATATAAGAAGTTTGATTGTGCCCTTGTGATTCCACTGCATCTTCTGCATACAGCGCCGTTCCTGCGCTATAGGAAGTTGCGAGTTGCGTAGCATCAAGCACTTCAACGCACCAGCCACTGCCATCGCTGAAAAAATGCAAACGTCGGAACTCTTGACGTGCCACTGCATCCATTTGCGCTGCGAGAATATCTGTAACAACATGGCGCGTAGCCGACTGCCCTGAGGCGGAGGCTCCTGAACTTGCGCTCGGGACAAGCACCAACGCTGCAATAGAAAGGATCACAATAGTTGTGAGCAATTCAATAAATGTCCACCCCTTTCGATGCACCTTGCACTGGATTGTTGTTTGTATCGTCTTCATGCTGATTCCCTTCCTAAAGGGCAATGGGTTGCATCGGGCTTATTCCTACTCAACACAAGCCCGACAATTGATTTCTTGATGGAGAATTTTGGCTTGTCGGTTATAGGACTTTCCCGAGCCTAACCTTGTGATATCGCATTGGTTACATAGCACCTGCTGCTTTATTGACTCAGAGTCAATTAAATAGGGAGACAATAGAAAACGGGATCAGATGATGTGCATCATCTGACCCCGTAAGGTTAGTTATTGCGATAGGCAACAGCGAGTGACTTATTCAGAGAACTCAGATCCATCTGCACTGACTGCATACAGACCTTTTGTTGTGTTTGTTGCGCTCTTATCTCGCCAAACCCAACCAACACCAGCGGCAGCAGTACCAGCGACAGTTGCTGATGAAGTCAGTGGATTACTTGGGTTGTTCATAAGGTAATCGCCTTCGATCATATCCACCCAACCAGTTCCATTTAGGTCTGGGTCGTCTGAATTTTGTGCTCTATAGAGTTCTATTTGTCCACGAAGGGTTTGAAGTTGGCTACGGACTGCGGCGTCATTTGCATCATCTGCAGCATTGGTGAATTGCGGCACCACGACAGCGGCCAGAATTCCCAGAATGACAACGACGATCAGAATTTCTATCAAAGTAAATCCGCGTCGAATACTATTTGTGGTTGTTTTAGTGAGTGTGTTCATACGATTGCTCCCAAGTAAGCAATCAAACATGGATTGCGGGGGGGGTGGGGTGACTTGAACGAAATCACGGCGATCTCGAACCTTTGGTTCCTGCTGCCATCCTAGCTCGCGGGAGTACAACGCTTATGTATTGAAGCCATGCTCTTCCAGATGGCTAAAACAACGTTGCATATCCTTCATCGGGGCATGATTGCTTCGAGATGAGGTATTTGTAAGCAGCAAAAAAGAAAAGCAGGCATAACCCACAATCCTTTCCTATTTTCTCAATTGGGTACACTTCCCACATGTCAAATTTAAGAATACGTCCTTTTCACGCTGTTTACCCCACTACTTCGGACGCCACTCGTGTCGCTTCAGTGCCCTACGATGTCGTAAACCGAGAAGAAGCCAAAGCTATTGGTCATTCAAACGAAGATAGCTTTATGCGCGTTGTGCGATCAGAAATTGATTTGAATGACGATGTCTCGCCATACGACGATTCTGTCTAT
>CAWLAZ010000197.1:0-3029 GCA_963854955.1 Phycisphaerae bacterium
ATACGTATTGTCGCCTTGGTATGCACCGCCGGTAAGCGCACAACTTTCTTCCGTGAGAACTGTGCATGATTCATCTAAACAACATGCGCCGGTAAATGTGCAAAGCCCATCTTCGCATTGAGTAGCAGCCCCGTTGAATACGCCGCCATTTGCAATGCAATTTACTTCTGTTGTAATCGAACACACTTCATTGATACAACAACTTCCTGTTGGGTCATTGTCACAAATATTTTCAACACAGGATATTTCGCCGCCGTAAAAAATGCCTGAAATTAACTCGCATGTGTCTGCATCTAACTCGGTGCAGCTGCCATTAAAACAACAAGCACCAAGTGGCGGGTCGCAATCAACATCGTCGCACACAGAATAGTCGCCGTAATAATCGCCTAAAGCACCGCACGCTTCGCCCGGAGCTTGAATACATAGATAGGTAATTCCATCATCTACAGAAAAACAACAGGCACCCGTCGGGTCAGTTGTCGTGAACGACCATACTGGCCCCTGCGTATCGGGTCCATCCACATTGAATGTGACAACCTGCCAGTAGTAGGTAGTCAATGGGGTCAATGCTTCGGAGGGCGTCCATGGACTTGTTTTTTCTCCTTGAAATGTATCCATGCCAAGGGCAGGGTCTGTTCCAAAGTAAAGTTGGCTTGAAGTCGAACATGCTCCAGCAGTCCAACTCAGGTCTGTACTTACTTGAACTGAAACACTCGCATCGCTCGGAGATGGCAACGATGCGACCGCCGCTTGAACATCATCGCATTGGCCAAATGCAGTTGAAGTTGTAAAAAAACCAATAAGAAAGACAAGGCAAATCATGCAATTTTTGATGTACTGGATTTGACTTTTTACTCGTAACTGCATTGCATTCCTAGCGATAATACTACGTTTGATTCTTCAAGTGTTCTATGAATGTACGCTTGAACACAACAGATGTTTCATCTGCACGTTCAATTACTCATAATTCGCCACTGAAGGGTTTTATTATAGGACCAACACATGCAGGTCCCTTTCCTTTTCATCGGATAAAAAGCACTTCGCAATGAACTAGTAACCATAAACAAAAACTTGTTATTCGTGTCGCAACGCGTCAACTGGGTCAAGCTTTGCGGCACGAACGGCTGGATAATAACCTGCAAGAATACCCACTAATCCCGCCATGCAAAGCGCCATTACAATCGACCACATTGTCACTGAAATAGGCCAACCTCCAAAGAACGCAATGGCAACAGCACCGACAATCCCAAGTATTGCCCCGCCGATACCACCAAAAATCGTCAACAAAATAGATTCCACGAGAAACAACACCGCAATTTGTTTTTGCGTAGCCCCAATTGCACGTCGAATACCTATTTCGTGGCATCGCTCTGCTACGTTTGCAAGCATGATATTCATCACTCCAATTCCACCAACAAGTACCCCAATAAGTGCAACACAAGCAATAACGATTGCGAAAATATGTTGTGCATGCTGTTCTTGGCGAAGCAGTTGCCTTGGAATAACTACTGAATGCGATGCTGGAATGGCACGACCATTTGCAAGCACACTTTGCACAACTTTTTTTGCTTGTTGCGTATCTTCAGGCAAAGCCATGCGCAGGGTAATCTCTGTCAACGGAATTTCACCACGGGGAAGGGCTGCCGCTTCTTTCACCGATGTTATAGGAATCAACGCAAAATTACCATGATTTCGTAAAAGCGAACCAAGGGATCTATCCCGAACAGATTGCTCCGAAGTCAACACGCCGACTATAGTAAAGGCGACGCCATGAAGTTCAATTGTGTTTCCTAAGCCTTTATTAGTATGCCCTCTTGATACATCTTCACCAACAACACAGACATGGGCGTTGTTTGCAACATCAAGCGCTGAAATAAATCGGCCTGATTGAACTTCCAGTTGTCGAACAGAAAGGTAGTCTGGCGTAACACCGGCGACGACTATGTTTGTCCTTTCGTCTGCATCCACCACATACACCGGAGCAATATGTCGGATAGTATCCATTGCAGACACCAATCGCCGTGCGTCCTGCAACTGCAATTGGCGAGTAACCATGCTTCCATCAGTTGTGTTTACCGCTGGCGATTGCAACACAAAAACTGCATTTGACCCAAGGCGAGCCAATCTTTCAAGGACGTCTTTGCGCGCGCCTTCCACAACAGAAAGCATGGCAACAACCGAAGCAACTCCAAATACAATCCCAAGAACACTTAGGTAACTTCGAATTTTATGTGCGCGCAAACTATACAAGCCTTCTTGAATTGCGCGATTGAATCGATTCATGCCTCGACCTCCTGCACAATTTCCCCATCCTGCAAAGCGATAATTCTATCTGCGCGTTGCGCAATCGCCTTATCGTGCGTGACAACTAATACCGTGTGTCCCTCATCGCGAAGCTCTTCAAACAGAGCAAGTATTTGTTCGCCTGTAACGGAATCTAAGTTTCCTGTTGGTTCATCGGCAAGCAACACCGATGGACTTATTGCGAGGGATCTTGCAATAGCAACGCGCTGCCTCTCGCCTCCAGATAATTCCGATGGCGTATGCAATACCCTTTCCAAAAGACCAACACGGTCAATACATTCCATTGCTTTTTCATGCGCTTTAGCATCATCCATTCCATCGTATTGAAGTGGAAGCACTACATTTTCCAGAACATTTAACTGGTGTATTAAATTAAACACTTGAAAAACAAAACCAATCTTTGTTCTTCTAATTTTCGATAAAGCGCTGTCATCCAAGGTTGAAACGTCAATACCATCTAATGTATAAACGCCCGTTGATGGGCGATCGAGTGCCCCAAGGATATGCAACAACGTTGATTTTCCTGAACCAGAAGGACCCACAATAGAAACAAACTCGCCCTCATTTATCTGCAAAGAAACATCTTGAAGGGCAACCACTGGTGTGTCCTTTGAGTTGTACTCTTTAAAGACGTGACTAATCGATATCAGAGGTGTATGCTGCATAGGGCACAATCACGGAATAATGAGTGAGACAAGGTCTCCCTCATCCAAACCGCTCATTAT
>CAWLAZ010000198.1:0-3027 GCA_963854955.1 Phycisphaerae bacterium
TAAAACAAGTTATTTCAAGTGTACAAGACGCACACACGCATCACATAGGTCGCGCACCAGCTGAATCTGAAGGAATCAACAAGCACCTAGAAATCCGACGATTACTCAAGGAGCTCGAGCAGGCGGTGACGCATGAAAAGTACGAACAAGCCGCAAATATTCGAGATAAAATCAGAGAGTTACACGATTGTGGTGAACAAGATTAATATCGATCCGGTAAAAAATTGTCCCTTTAATCGAGCATCCTCGCCTTTTGGCGATGTTGTATTAAGCAGCCGGGCCCGCCTCGCCCGCAACCTTGATGGTTTTCCATTCGTCAATAGAGCATCCTTGTCTGACTGTAGTGAAGTCACTTCACTTGTCAAACAAATTTGTGGCGTTCAACCAGAAAACGATGAACTTGAATGGGTAAACCTAGACGAACTTGATTTGCTTACTACAGAACTTTTTGTTGAACGTCATCTTGTTTCTTCAACCTTAGCGAACGCCTCACATCCACGAGCAATTGCAATTGGGCCAGAACTTTCAAGAAGTGTGATGATAAACGAAGAAGATCATATTAGAATTCAATCGATACGCCCTGGTTTGCAACTTGAAGAAGCCAGAAAAGATGTAGACGCCTTAGATTTACGAATTGAAGAAATTATCGCGTATGCATTTGATGAAGACCTTGGTTTTTTAACCGCTTGTCCAACCAACGTTGGTACAGGCGCTCGATTTAGCATAATGCTTCATTTGCCCGCCCTGCGTATCATTAAGGATTTACAACTTGTTCGTAATGCATGCGAAGGTATGTCGCTTGCAATTCGTGGGTACCAAGGCGAGGGATCTAAAACAATTGCCGATTTGTATCAAGTAAGTAATCAAGTTACCCTTGGCTACACCGAAGAACAGCTCTGTTCGATTATTTCGAACGATTTTTTGCCTTCGGTTATTGAATGGGAACGCGAAGCACGAAAATCTATCGCTGAAAATCAATTCAGCAAACTTGAAGATCAAACGTTCCGTTCACTAGGGCTCCTGCAAAATGCTCGCATGCTAGAACTCGATGAAGCAATGCAATGCTTAGGGGATGTACGGCTTGGTGTATGTGTTGGGTTACTACCTGATATTGACCTTGCTACAATTAATAAACTTTTTATCGAGATTCACCCTTCGCATTTACGCTGGCATTTTGGCAAAGATATGCTCGATGAAAAAATTTCAATGTTTCGAAGTGAACTAATCCGAGAAAAACTTCAGAAGTGCTGAAACGTCGTTCACGGCTAGCGCCTTCGCCAACTGGCTCGCTCCACCTCGGAAATGCTTGTTCATTTCTTATAAATTGGGCTTTGGCAAAACAACATAATTGGGAACTTTTATTTCGCCTTGAAGACATTGACGGCCCAAGAAAAAAAATAGAAACGATGCAAGAGTCACAAAACATCTTGCGATGGCTTGGGCTTGACTGGGATGGGCCAGTACAACTTCAAAGTGAAGGCATCTCGCATTCTAAACAAGCATTAGAATTGCTCATTAAGCAAGACAAGGCGTATCATTGCACTTTATCGCGAGCCCAGTTTGAACTTGCAAGCAGCGCACCTCACGATGATGATACTACGAAACCACAGGCGCAACGACCTTCCAATATACAAGAACACAACAAGCAATCAGTGGAAGGCGAGAATTGGCGGTTCGTTTCAAGCGGAGTGCAACAGCGAATCAATGATGTTGTACAAGGCAATGTTCAAAAGCGTAATGATACTGACTTTGTTCTTTGGACAAAAGCAAATATGCCCTCCTACCAACTCGCTGTAGTTGTGGACGACCACCGGCAAGGCATTACTGATGTTGTACGGGGAAGAGATTTACTTGAATCCGCAAGTTGGCAAGAAGAACTATACCGTGCTCTTGGCTGGAAACCACCCAACTGGTGGCATCTTCCACTTGTTGTTGGCGAAGACGGAAGAAGACTTGCAAAAAGACACGGCGACACGCGGATTGCAACATACAAATCGAAAGGTGTGTCGCCAGAGCGAATTATTGGATTATTCGGTGCATGGTGTGGAATACAAACTTCATTGTCCCCAATGAAAGCAAATAAATTTAGCGAAGAACTTCAACTTAAAGAACTTCCAAAAGAAAAAATCACCTTTACGTCGAAAGAAGAACAATGGTTACTCGAATATTAATCCTATGCACCCTCTGTTTTTATACTATTGGCTGCAATTCTCCTGCACCTACCACTGCGAATGTGCAAATTAGTAGTGATATCTTTATCCTTGAGCTCGCTCTTGATGTGCCTTCTCGAGTAAAAGGCCTTATGAATCGAACAGCACTTGAAAAAAACAAAGGCATGCTCTTTGTTTTTACAGACTCGAACAGACGTTCATTCTGGATGAAGAATTGCATCATTCCAATTGATTTATTGTTCTTAGATGCACGGGGTACAATTACAGCACTTCATGAAATGAAACCGGAAGCACCAAAAGCTCCTGAAGAAAACGAATTTGCCTACGATGCTCGACTTTCGCATTATTGGTCCAATGGCCCTGCGCGCTTTGCCATTGAGCTCCAAGAAGGAGAAATCAAACGGCTTGGCCTTTCATTGAACGACAGAATACCGATTGATACGGTTTTTTTGCAGTCTTTGGCCCGATAAACACTATTCAATTCGGAATAACCCGCATAAACAGTACTTTCGATTGCCTACTTATTTACCCGCTCTTGATTGGTCATTTATTTTTTCCGATAAATAAGTGCGGCGGGAACGGATTTATCAGAGCACAAATACAATGACATACAGACCAAACATTTTACTCCTCGCAAGCGACGCGCAGCAAACGTTACCCGGTACTATTGCTGATGACCTCATGTGTGCATGGCCAAATGGCATGGCACCAATGTTTGCATTTGCATCTTCAACTAGCAGTGATATTGCAGTATTTTTTGCTTTTACTGAACAAGAAATCCTTGAACTACTTCCACAAATATTAGAATTGCAATCCTCCAATATTCCAGTCGTGCTTTGTTGTGATGAGATGGGTT
>CAWLAZ010000199.1:0-3010 GCA_963854955.1 Phycisphaerae bacterium
CCAAACAACGGCATCGTCAAAGTGGAAGCGGGGATTCGCTGGCCCGAACTGATGGAAGGGTTGCGAACATTGCAACCAGGCGAAACAAACCCGTGGGTGATTCGGCAAAAGCAAGGTGGGTCCGATGAAATTTGTTTAGGTGGAACCCTGAGTGCAAATGCCCATGGCAGGGGGCTGGGCATGAAACCGATTGTCGACGATATCGAGTTTTTTGAACTTATCAACGCAACTGGCGAGTTGGTCTTTTGTAGCCGAACGCAAAACCCAGAATTATTCAATCTTGCAATTGGTGGGTATGGGTTGTTCGGTGTCATCTACGCCGTGGGGCTGCGCCTTATGCGCCGAGAAAAACTGCGAAGGGTGGTGCAAGTTGTGGACATTGCAGAGGTTGTCCCGCTACTTGAGAAAGCAACAGCAGAAGGATGTCGATACGGCGATTTTCAATATAACATCGACGAGCAATCGCCATCATTTATGAAGAAGGGAATCTGTACGTGGTATGCACAAGAAAGCGATACCGATGCAGTTCCAGTTGAAAGGGAACAACTCAGCAATGACACGTGGCTGAACTTGTTATTTTTGGCGTGTACCGACCGAAGGAAAGGGTTTGATGCGTACACCGAATTCTTTCAATCAACGCATGGACAACTCTATTGGTCTGATACGAGTCAATTAAGCACCTACAACAAGGGATATCGAGATTTTATCAACGCGAAGATAGAATTCGATGCACCGGTAAGTTTGATGTTGAGCGAGTTGTATGTGCCACGTGAAAGACTACCGAAGTTTATGGCACAAGCTGCTGACATTTTGCGAGCGAGCGAGATTCCAAACATCTACGGAACCATTCGGATGATTGAGAAGGACGACGAAACATTTTTACCCTGGGCAAAAGAAAACTATGCGTGCGTTATTTTTAATTTGCTCGTGACCAATACAGAGTCGGGAAAGTTAGCTGCTGCGGACACGTTCAGGGCGTTGATCGACGTGTCGATAGATCTTGGTGGCAGTTACTACTTGACGTATCACAAGTGGGCGCGAAAGGACCAAGTGCTTGCGTGCTATGAGCAGATGCCCGCGTTCTTTGAACAGAAGGCGAAGTACGACCCGAACCTGGTCTTCCAGAGCGACTGGTACAGGCACCAACACGAGCTACTTTCGTAGCGTTGTCCGTTTTTCTGTACTGCGGGGGGCGTGTTGCAAAAAAGAAGTTGTATGTTGCGACCATTGCGACTTCTGCACGAACAGTTATTTATATTTCAGTTTTCCCCAAAAGCAAATTGCTGCACGGATGTGCAGCAATTTTCGGAAGAGATGGAATGGAGCCGGGGAGAATCGAACTCCCGTGCCGAAACAGTCAACAATACACGTCTACGCAAATAGTCAAGTGTTCAATTTCGGTACTGTGTCACTACACCTAACAAACTGACACGTACCACTGCAAACAAATTTTCTTATTCCTCCGCGGCTTGCTAGCACTTTGGAACCAGCCCGAGTTTTGCACACCGCGCTCTATCGGGCGTCCAGAGCGATGTGTCGCAGGTTAAGCTGCGAGTGCGTAGTTAGCGTTGCCAACTAAAAATTGTGCATCCTTTTTACGTGGCAAGGATGCTCCACGTTACGCAATGTAATGCCTTCCCTGTCCGGTCGAAACCAGGTCGGCCCCTATGTTGTCAAAGAGCAGTGGGCTAGTATACGCTAAAAGTTTGAAAAAGCAAATTTTTCAATTAATTATTTGTTCTATTTTTACGTGGCAAGGATGCTCCACGTTACGCAATGTAATGCGTTTCTTGCCCATCGACAACAGGTCCCTCCCCTAAGATGTCAAAGAGAAAAACAAAGAGCAAGACAAAATACATGCTCGAAAAACTAATGTCTATGAACTTACAAAAGTACACGCACTCTTATTTTTTTATGGCGTTGATGGCCGGCACAACTTTTGAAAGTATGCGTAAAAGCACTTCTGCTTGCGTGCCAAGGGCGTCAATGTTCGAGATGATAGACTTGTCGTAGCATGCAAGAACCGGTGCAGTTTGCTCCTTGTATACTTGGAATCTTCTACGAATAATCGCTTCGTCGGTGTCGTCGGGCCGCCCTTGTTCAGTCGCGCGTTTTTGCATGCGTCTGACCATTTCATCAAGATCTTTACAGACGAGATGAATTACCATGAATGGATCGATGAATTCACGCATTGTTTCTGCTTGGGGTTCACTTCGTGGGATGCCATCAAGGAGCAAAATGTTGTTAGCAGGGAAGTACAATTCTCGAGCAATGAGTTCTTTGACGTGTTGACGCCAGAGTCGAACGGTTAAAAAATCTGGCACAAGTAGCCCTTGCGAGGAGTATCTGGTGAATTCGAGACCAATTTCAGATTCTTTGTCGAGTGACCGGAACATATCACCTGTTGCAAGGTGAAAAAAGCCCGGAATTGCACCAAGCATCTTTCCTTGCGTACCTTTCCCGACACCCGGAGGACCAATCAAAAGGATAGAAAGATAGCGATTTTGCGTCAACATGGTGATTTCAGTAACGTGCGAATCATAGCCAAAAATGGCACATCGCGAGGACTAGAATAAATACCTCGGGAACAATTAATTATGGGTAGGATGCGGCAATGCAAGGAATGACAAGAAAATGGGAAACACCGCCAGCGACAAGCTCGGCGAAGCCATTGCTGGGGCGAATTCTTGAAGCTCGTGGGCTGAACGACCACGAATCGTTGCGTGCATTTCTCGATCCAAAGCTATCAACACTAGAGGACCCCAGCGAATTGCCTGGGGCAACAGAAGCAGGCGAGATTCTCTGCAAGGCAATACGGGCAGGGGAGAAGGTATTGATTTACGGCGATTACGATGCAGATGGAATAACGGCCTCTGCGGTGCTTTACCACATCATTGCGGCTGCGACTGGAAAGGAAGGGCCGGCTGTTTACATTCCGAATCGAATAGAAGAAGGATATGGAATTAACGTTGGTGCTATCGAAAAGTTCGCCCAAGAAGGTGTTGATGTG
>CAWLAZ010000200.1:0-3008 GCA_963854955.1 Phycisphaerae bacterium
AACATGTTGTACGGGAGCCAATCATCAATGAGCATTTTGTTTTGATCCCATGTAAGCATACTCGGCTCTTGGGTGTTGCAAATCCATGTTCGATCTTGAAATGACCACGCACTTCTTGGTCGACCATTCCATGGCGGCCCCCATGGTCTTGAAAGTGCTAAGGAATCCGTTGGGACTCCGTCGCTATCGGAAACACGTCTCCATAAAGAACACTGAATATGTTCTGGTTTTCGTTGAATTTCAAATGGTGCATCATTTTGTTTTGCAAAGATATCTCCATCTGCAATCCAAAGTGTTTCGCCTGGAAGACCGATGAGTCGCTTAATGTAATTCGCTGACACACCTTGGGTATCGGTTGGGTTTTTAAATACAACGACATCAAATCGTTCAGGTCCAAAAAATGGAAAAAGAGTTTTCAATACCACGACACGATCACCAGTGCGTGGCTGAATTTTTTTTGCTTCTGCAATCGACAAGGGCATATTTCTGCCTAAGAGTGGATCAGAAAATCTATCCGATGAAGTAGACCGTCGAGCACCGAAACCTACGGCGAAATCTTCGCCTGTCTGATCGCTATGCATCAATAGGTGTTGACCAAGAAGCGTAGGTGCCATCGATCCCGTGGGAATAACAAACCCTTCAACGACAAACCCGCGAAAAACCATTGCAAGCACAAAGGCAACGACGAGAGACTGTAATGTTTCCACGACACCTGATTCGCTTTTTCGTTCTGTTCCACTCATTTACTATTGCTTATCGGTGTTTTGATCAGTGTTGGTGTTACGACGACGTCTTCGGCGCTTCTTTTTCTTTTTGCCTTCAGCAGCCGGAGTATCTTTTGAATCCGTAGTGTCTTTCTGTTTTTTCTTTCCCGAATGACGTTGGTTTTTTTTCGGCTTAGGCTTAGGCTTTTCATACACAACCACTTCTTCCCAAGGTCGAGGGCAAGTCTCTGGGTCGGACAACTCTTCAATTGGAACTGCAATTCTGCGCTTGTCATGTTCCAGTTCTACCATAACGAGTTGTGTAAGAATTTTACCCTCAAGCACAATGCCGGGACCTTCGTCAGTCCCAACCCTTGTCTTGCGATGAGGCAAGTTTTGTTTCAACTCGCGGTAGGTCTGGTCTTCGTACCGAAGGCAGCACATAAGACGACCGCAACGACCAGAAATCTTTTTTGGATCAAGTGTTTGCTTTTGTTGTTTGGCCGTTCGCATAGACACGGGCGAAAGCACCTTCAAGAAACTTTTACAGCAACAGTGTTGTCCACATTTTTCGTAATCAGCAACAAGTCGTGATTCATCTCTTGCGCCAACTTGCCGCATTTCAATGCGCGTGGAATATTTTGAAGCAAGCGCACCGACTAACGCTCTAAAGTCTACACGGTCCTCACTCAAATAATAAAACGTTAAGAGTTCTTCACCAAGAATCGGTTCGACGTCAACTATTTTCATAGATAAACGATGTTCCTCTACAAGGCGTCTTGCTTCACGGATTTGCTCATCGATACGGCCACGCAGTACATCGTTGCGACCCATGTCATCTGTGGTTGCAATTCGAAGGACGCGACCGTTTGTATGGAAAGGGAAATCTTTACCACCCGAATTTTCAATGTATTCGAGCATTTGATCTCGACCGATGGACTTCCCGCACCCAGAATTAGAACACGTTGTTGTCAACATTTCAACTAATTCAGTTCCACGGTGGGTTCTTGCAACTAATTTTGAACCGCAGCCGGCTTTAATTCCACCCGCCTGTTTATATTCACCAATTAGTTTTAGTGCGCCAAATTTAACCACCATTGTTTCTGGTGCTTCAAGTTTATCGAGTTGTTCTTCGAGCGTTAGCGCATCGCGTCTTGACGGATCTGCATCTGCTTCAAACACCGGTAGTGGGACAATAGCCATTGTATTTTTTATCGCGTTTTAAACAACAACGAATTAATCGTCAGTTGTTGGAGTAATAATGTCGTCAGGAGGGGTTATAGCTCCATCGCCTGCCTGACCAGCCGGTGGGTTTAAACGCGTTTGCTCAGAGATTGTAACGTCTTTTTGCCCATGTTTTAGTTCATGAAGCGATTTTCGCTTGCGTTTTGTGAACAAAAGTCGAATCGGAATTTCACTGTACGGCAATTCTTCACGCAACCGGTTCATAAGGTACCGCTCGTATTGGCCTTCAAACATACTTGGCTCATTCACAACCATGGCAATTGTTGGTGGCTTCACTGCAATTTGCGAAACATACAAAAGTTTTGCGATGGTTCCAAGCCGTGAGGATGGACCGCGATCTTGCAAAATCTTTTTAACAGTCATGTTTAGTTTACCGGTGGTTTCACGGTGTTCTGATTGTGATTTCAAATTGAATGCCATTGTAACGGCGTCATTAATGCCTCTGCCTTCAAGTGCACTCACGAACACAATTGGCGCAAAGTCTAAACCGCGAAGTTCCTTCGTAAGATATTCGAGATAATCTTCTGGCGAAACGGAATCGTCAACCAAGTCCCATTTGTTCACAACAATAACTGTCGGCTTAAATTGCCTTTGCAATTCCATTGCGAGTTTTTTGTCTACTTGTGAAACACGATCTGTTGCATCAACAAGGAGCAACGTCACATCAGCGCGGCGGATTGATTGCAACATTCGACGGTATGCATAGTATTCAATATCATCCGCAAAACTTTTTTGTTTACGCACACCTGCTGTGTCAATTGCGGTAAAGGAACGCCCATCAATTTCAAATCGGACATCGATAGAGTCCCGAGTAGTTCCTGCAATTTCAGAAACAATAACGCGATTTTCTCCTGCTAAAGCATTGGTAAGTGATGATTTTCCAGCGTTTCGTTTCCCGATGATTGCAAGTTTCATATCAGGGTCATCCGCTCGGATGCCTGTTAAACCTTCAAGTCGATTCCAAAGAATATCGGTGAAGTACCGAATGCCGTGACCGCTTGTGGATGAGACACAAATCGCTTCGCCAAGACCAAGTGCGGCCGCTTCGTGAAGCGATTT
>CAWLAZ010000201.1:0-3007 GCA_963854955.1 Phycisphaerae bacterium
CATCATCGTTCCACCCATTTGAATGGCAACAAGAGGTAAAGTCATTAAGAAGCCAATCACCGCCCCAATTGCGAATTCTCCCGCAAGCACAATACCAATGCCATATAAACTAGTTTCCATTATTGGCGCATGCGCCGTCATGGACCACGCAGAAAAACCAAGCGTGAGCACAATCGCACCCCGCACTACTTTAGGAATAGCCGGCGAACCAAACACGGGCGCTACAACGGCAAGCCCAGCGATGCGAGCAACGACGGCAAGGAGCGGAAGCAAAGATATGTGGGCAAGTTCGTTCATGCTGTTGCTGAAAACATCTCCGTTGCGAACGTCATAATTTCAGACAGCATCCAACTCATTAAAAACAACAGCGCAACAAGCATCGCCAACAATCGTGGAATTAAACTCAACGTTTGCTCTTGCACTTGTGTCATTGCTTGCAATAAGCTTGTCACCAAACTTACAACAAGGCCAATAATCAAAATTGGTGCAGAAACAACAAGCACGACTGTAAAAGCGGAACCTAAAGCATCCACGAGCATGTCGTTCATACCAATCCCCCAACGGAGCAATTGTAAAACCAAACGACTTGCTCCGTTACAGCAACACTTTGCAACAAGTTCCCCGCAACAAGTGCCCACCCATCCACAAGGACGAACATTAAAATTTTCAATGGGAGCGAAATGAGTACCGGGGGCAGCATGAGCATACCCATCGACACCAGTAATCCAGAGACAAGCAAGTCAATTACTAGGAATGGCAGATAGACCCGAAAACCAATAACGAATGCGATTTTAAGTTCACTCAATACATACGCCGGCAATAAGCTCAACGTATCAACATCTTCACGAGTAAGTTTGGATGGTTTTGATGTGTCCACACCTCGATAGTTCAACATCATGTACACCGTAGACCAGTTGTCCGCCGATTCAATTTGTGAGAACATAAATTCTCGAAGAGGCGCACGTGTTTTTTCCCAAGCAACTTCGCTGCTGGTAATTTCGCCATCGATCATCGGCTTGATGCCTTCTTCATACATTTGCTCAATCGTCGGCGCCATAACAACGACCGAGAGGAGCAAACTCAATCCAACTAATATTTGCGTCGGGGGAATGATGGGCGATCCAAGTGCTTGCCGAAGCAAGGCAAGGACAACAATAAATCGAGTAAAACAAGTGCAGAGCACCAAAATCGAAGGCACCAGCGCCAGCACGGTAAACATAAGCAGGATGTTGACCGTCGTGCCGAGCGTGCCATCGCTCCCGGGCAATAACGCGCCTGCTTGCTGCAGCGCTTCAATTGGATTTTCAGGTACGCCAACTGTGCCTAGTACCATTGCGCCAATGTTCATGTTTCGACCTCCGCTTCTTTGCATTCCAATTCGCAAAGAGGAACCAACGCCCCTTTTGTTTGATGAAGCAGCACTTTTTTATTTCCAACTTTGACTAAAAGCAGTGACTGGCGTGCGCCAAGTGCTTTTCTCTCAATGACTTGTATCGTTTTCCCAGAAACTTCATTGTGCGAAGATCCGCCAAAAGTCCTTCGGATAAACCAGCGAATACCGAGCAAAATCCCCGCCACAATGAGCAACGCAAAAAATACTCTCCACAATCCAGCGTCCATTGAAAAAACCGTCGATTCAGACGACGGCATTGGCAAAGGGGTGGATTCCGTGGCTTCAACTGTGCGCACCGATAGCAAAGCAAAAACACAATTACAACAAATGAGCGCGATTGAGCGCGTCTTGGCCATCCTTGGCAACCTATCCTGGGCATCCTTGCCCATTGCTTATACACTCACAATGAGTGCATCTAATCCCTTATATCGGCAACTTGTATTGCTCTGCGTGATTATGATGTACATATGTTACGCATTTCAATGATTCTTATTATTGCCCTGACAGCCCAAATGGTGGTTGCTCAAGAAACCTATGTTCTCGATGAAAAAACGGACCAATGGGTGCTCACGCACGCACCCGAGCCGGGCACGCCCGAAGGGCAACTCGCACTGGCTTCGAAACAGCTTGCAGAGGGTCATTACCAAGAAGCAGCTCGGCTTTCAACGATGTGGATTGAACGGCACAAACGGCACCCGCTTATCGGTGAAGCCCATCTTATTCATGGCGATGCATTATTCGCACAAAAATATTATTACGAATCACTGTTCGATTATGAAATCGTTGCAAGAGATTATTACGACACGCAAGCTGCCGTGGCAGCGAACGAACGCGAACTTGAAATCGCAACATTGTTCGCAAACGGCATGCTAAAAATTGTTTGGGGATTTCGAATTTCAGACGCAACGCGAGAAGCAGAAGAATTACTCATACGAATCCAAGAACGCTTGCCGCGAAGCTTACTTGCCGAGACCGCCGCGCTTGAACTTGCTGATTTTTATTACCGAACGAAAAAGATGAAATTATCAAACGATATGTATCTCATCTTCATTGAGAATTACCCTTCATCTGAATTTATTGAAAAAGCAAAAGCAAGGTTGATATACACTCGGCTTGCAACATACAGAGGCCCAGCATTTGATTCTTCAGGAATTGTTGATGCGAAAAATGAACTTGACCGTCTAGAACGTTTTGATCCACGGCTTGCAAAAACACTGGAAGCTAATGCATTAATCACACGTATAGATGAGTCATTAGGGCAAAAGATGCTTCGAACAGCGCAGTGGTATATAAAAGTAAACAACCCCGTCGCAGCGGAATACACAGTACGACGCTTACTAAAAAAATACCCACAGACAGCATCTGCCATTGAAGCGCTTGAACACCTTGTGCCAGAATTCATGCCTCTACTTCCACCCATTATTAAACGATCTGTTGGCGATTTATACGTCATTTACCAAGAACTATTACTCGGCAGAGTCATCACGATCGTCGAAGTTGAGGATGTAGAATGATTCGCATTTCACTGGTATGCATTTCTTGTTGCATCGCACTCATGCATTGCGCAAGCGACCCAACAACTGGGTACTCTTCCAATTCGTTGTACGCGAAACA
>CAWLAZ010000202.1:0-3001 GCA_963854955.1 Phycisphaerae bacterium
CAGCAGCGACTGTTTCTAATATTTCACCGCAAACACAAAGCCCAAGTACAACGCCAATAATGGTCCAACTCCATATTTGTGTGTCGTTCCAAAATGGGTTACACAATGTTATGACAATCGCACCCGAAATCATCAGCCATGCACCGGGCAAACCAACAAGAGTGATCAGGACACATGCGCTAGCATAGAGCGCAAAAAACACAATTATTACGATTGAAATCCAGTCCATAGGGTTCTCACTTGCTTATTGGGAAACACTCTGCCATCATGTCAGACATAGTACTTGCAACAATCATGCAGTGCGCAATTTTTTGCGTAACAACTCCACCGCCCAACGCAGCAGATAGTTGGAGAGACCATGCGAAGCAATTTGATAAACTTTATATTCCACAAGTCGGCCAAAGTAAGTGGACACCAGAACTTCAGGCACAATATGAATCTCTTGCGCCATTAATTGCGCAAGTTTGAGAGATAACTCGTATGGAACACTGCGACTGGGAAGTTGATTACTCAGTGAGCCCGATGGTGCTATTGCCACATTTAGGCACAACTAGAGATGGTATGTTTCTCATTCAATTTTCTATTTAAGGCGATATTGAAAATGGGAAAATAGGTGAAGCAGTAGAAGGTGTTCATGCAATAGCGGCGATGTCAGTGCAGGGGAATCAAAGTGAATCGGTTATCGGTTCTCTTGTTGCAGCATCATACTTTGCTGTAGCTAGAGGGAACACCCCCCTTATTGACAAAGTAAATGATCCTGTTCAGATTGATGCCCTCTTGGAAACCGTTCGGGGAATGAATGAGTTTGATCCATTTGGAATAAGAAAAAGTTTAAGTTCCGAGAGGGACATGATGGTTGAGTGGCTACGGTCGCCCAATGTTGATGTATCTCTAATTGGTATGGACGCGACTTTTAATGACGCAGTCGTTGTTGCCATTCTTGAAGAGTGAATGCCGGATTCACTTCCACTTATACATTTAGATCAAGAGCCCGCATTCAATGAGATGGTAAAAGCAATCAAAAACCATTTAGCAACACAGTTGAAATGCCCTTCGAGTTACTCTACCCCGCCCAAAGGGCGCTGATTGACTCACGAACGGCATGGCCAAGGTTTCGTAAAGCAAGTTCTATGTTCCACTCTTGCGAATCTCGCTTTCCTGTTGTGTTTGAAATTGCGCGAAGTTCAATCGCGGGAGCACCAATTCTGTTTGCCGCATGCACAACCGCCGCGCCTTCCATTGCTTCGCAGACACAGCCAGTTCGTTTTTGAACAAGTGCTGCTCGTGCATCTGTCCCGCTGCAAGTTGCAACGGTTGCGATTGGCGCAACTGTGCCAATGGACGATAAACGCTCAATCATCCAAGGGTCAACTGGAACGTCGTTGCCAATAAAATTGCCAAGCGAAAAACCCATTTGTTCTATGTTCTGAAATCCATCTGGCGTTTCGAGTCCCTCTTCGGTATAGATACATTTGTTCGCAATAACAATTTCACCAAGCGAAAGATTGCTCTTTGGTAATGCGCCAGCTATGCCAGCGCTGATTACCCACTCGAATGGCCCGTCGGACATGATTGCAGCAGTGGTTGCGGATGCGGCATTTGTTTTGCCAATACCGCCTGCAACAACAAAAGTACCATTTGGTCTTCCAATAGCATCGGCTTCAGCTTGCACTGCAGTAATAATGAGAATTCTGCGAGCCATAGTTACGTTGTGATGTGTGAAACGATGTCGCTGAGTGCGACTTCAGTTTGTTCGCCACTGTCCATGTCTTTGACAATAACATTGCCGTGGGTTAATTCTTCGCCAAGAATGATGGTGAAACGAGTGCTGGTTTTTGCTGCTTCGGTTAACAGTTTGCCAACGTTTCGCGTGGCTCGATAAGTCATACGCGCATGCAATCCTGCATTACGAAGTGACGCAACTGTTGAGGCAAGGTGCGCATCTGCGTCGCCACCAGCGCTGATGACAAACACATCTGGCTTTGGAAGAAATTCGCTTCCATCACCAAGCAACTCCTTGTCTTTTAGTACAAGTGAAAGTACAACGTCGCCCATGCCAAATCCAACAGCAGGCATCGACGGTCCGCCAAACATTTCTATGAGTTTGTCGTAACGACCACCACCGGCGATTGCGCGTTCTGATCCAGAGCGTTCGTGTATTTCAAACACAATACCTGTGTAGTAAGCAAGACCTCGAACGATAGTAAAATCAAAGACGCACCAATCTTGAATGCCCCACGCATTAAGTTCGTTTTGCAAAGATGTAAGTTCTTCATGGTCGATGACTATATCGCCATCAAATTGTGCAAAGCATGCGGCCTCGAGGTCATTCTCTTGCAACTTGGCAAGAAACACTTCAGGCGCCATTTTTTCACGTTTATCTAACAGCGTAAGTGCGATTTGCATCTTGTCTTTTGGCACGCCGCATCTCTGCAACATCTGTACGACAACATCGCGGTGACTGATTCGCACGACAATATCTTCGTGCGTTAAACCAAGTTCAGCAAGTGCTCGAATTGCCGTGGCGATGACTTCAGCATCAGCTGAAGGTTTATCAACCCCAAGCAAATCTACGTTCCATTGTTTAAACTCTCGAAGTCGTCCACGTTGAGGCCGTTCTGCACGGAAGTGACTTGGGATACCGAACCATTTTGTGGGCAAGCTAAGGGACCGGCCTTTTGCGGCAGCCATTCGTGCAAGTGTGGGTGTAAACTCAGGTCGAAGTGCATAATCAACATCACCACCTGCTCGTTTAAAACTGAAGAGTTCGCTCACAATACCTTCACCACTTTTTACTGTGTACAAATCTAGGTGTTCAAATGTTGGGCCTTCAATTTCATCAAAGCCAGCATTGACGGATGCATTTCTCCAAGCGGATTCAATGTGATGGAGCGCCGCTAAATCTGGCGGGAAAAAATCACGAGTACCTTTTGGTGATTGAAATGCCATGTTTACCACTCAGGCCCACCGCTGTATCGTCCAAAGACATCGGCCATCGCTT
>CAWLAZ010000203.1:0-2995 GCA_963854955.1 Phycisphaerae bacterium
ATCCACCCAGAATTCTTCGAGATCGAAGACCGTATCGACGTACAGCACAATGGATACGATTTTGAGGCATGGCTTCTTAAGGGCTCACACGTCTTTCGTTTTGAATACGAGGGTACATGTGTAACCGAGGTCATTGCACCTAATACAAGCGATTTGCCTGAACGTGGGCACGTTACGTCACTTGTTTGTGCTGGCGAACGCGACCACGAACAAGAATTTGGCGACCGAATAACGCTCATTAATTCTATGCAAATTGAATTATTGCCAGAGCATTTGTTTTGTGACAGTTACGCTGAACTTATCGATTTTGCAAGAGAGTCAAATGCAAAAATGATTGAGTACACCACAGAGGATGGCATCCGAGGTGTCAGCATTCTTGATGTGCAACGGTTCAGAGAAGAGTTGCATGTGCAGTCCTACCACCTAAGCTCAAAACATGGTGTTGTGCTTCGCACACAGTCCATCTTTGAAATTAAACCAGAAGCACCAAGCGCTTAACTTATTTTTTCAGTTGAAGAATCTGCTTCACAAAGGCATACGTCTTTAGTGTCTTGACTGTCGTATGCTTTTCGCATGAGTAGGTAGAGCATGGTGCTTCCAGTAAAAAATGCGCTGAATAACCAACCAATCATCAAGTCACGAACAATCGTTTCCCAAAGTTGAATCAAGTACCCAGCACTTGATTCATACCAGACCAATCCTACGGCAGGTATTGCCCCATTTTGTGGAGCACCCGCACCCTGCAATGAATTGTTAAACGTACCCACGCCAACAAGATTGGCGGTGACATCGAGCGTAAGCATCGCAATCAAACGGACAACAATGTACCCAATAATAAGCGATACAAGCAACACAAAGACATACCCAATATAGCGCATCATATTCGCAAAAACATAGGAAAATACGCGACAAATCGCTTCGCTACCTGTTTCATTTTCGACCACCATGGCGGGAATAAGCATAGGAAAACAAGCCGCATAGCCCACAGCTATAACCGAAAGGAAAAAGCCTAACAACAGTGAGCCTCCGTACAATACTCCACCAACCATATTCAGCCATGGTATGTTTAGCAGGACAAGGCCCATGACCATCAAACATATTGCAAGCGTTGCAACAACCATGGCTGGTCCGCAAACAACACAAAGTAACTCTCTCCATTTGTGCATGGAAAAACGAACAGCTTCTGCAATCGACAATCGCTCTGCATGTGCGTGCCAACGAACTTCCATTTGTGCAATTGCGCCGCCGCCAATACAAAGGACAAACACAACTAAAAAACCATACAAACTGATGAACAAGTGATACCCGCCGCGCCAAAGATGTTGCGGCAATTCCCAAACGATGGCGACTACGCCCTGCCACATTTGTACTGCATTTGCATGTGTGCCTGCATCAACAATTGTATTCCATTGCAAAGAAAGAAACGAGGCTGATGCTTCGAACGGACCTCGTCTGCGAACGCGTTCAAGATTCACATATATCTGTTCAAATTCAAGTCGTTCTTTTTCTGCCACGTCTCCTTCAAAAACATAGTCTTCCCATGCAGCGAGTAAATAGTGTTGAGCATCGATGACTGTCCAATAACTAGATCCTTCAGGGGCAATGTGTCCCAAAGAAGTTGCTGCTTGGGCAATAGCTATTGTGCGAAGTTGCTGAAGTTCATCTTGGGATTGGTCGCTCGAAAGCGTCGTCGCATCGACGCTTGAAATGGAATCCCAGATGCTCCCTGATGCAAGTAACACTAACACCATGCACAGGGCAACAAGCATCCTTGCTGGGTGCACAGCGCTCTTTATTGCTCTAACTATCTGCAAAAATTGAAATAAACTGCCTAAATCAAGGCCGCTTACAATTGTCTTTTGTTCCCTCATAACACTATCGTAGCAAAAAAAGGAGCCATATCAAACCTTATTTTACTCTCTATTATCCCAAAAACACAGATATTGGGCCATTGGCCACTCATAATCCATCCAGTAACCCACCTCACTTTTCCTTTTCAAAGTGACAGTCTCTTTGAAATTATTGGACGTAATAAAAGCTGAATTGGGGCGTTAGATGACACACATAAAATGTCGATATAAAAAACTTCCAGCATAGAAGTGCTATAGTAAAGAACCCATGTCTCAAAGACTTACAACAATTTTGCTCCTCACAGCCATCACGGTACAAGCCGTCTTTGGTGGCCTGCAGGACAGCGTTTCGATTTGCCTCGGTGGCGGTCACGAACACGATGTCGCTGAAGTTGTCGATCATTGCGAATTAGAATGCAGCCATCACAACGAATGGCCCTCCCCCATTTCTGAAGGTGATGACATCGAAGGATGCGAATGCACCGACCTTGAACTTGCACTCATTACACTACTATCTGTACCAAAAGGTAGCGAAGAAGCACCGTGCCAGATATTGAGTTTTCTTCCAACACCAGTACAGATTGCTCACGTGCCCACTATTTCCGTTGGCATTTCAAAGTATATTGATCCTCCGCCAGAACGGCAACAACTGCACATTGTGCGTATAACCCGCCTCCTCGTATAAATCCATATCTCATTCCCCCCTTTCACAAATGTTGTAAACGTTCCATTTGTGTTGTTATGTTGTTTGATATGGAGTTACAAAAATGAAAAACAAAATCTATGGAAGTCTTTTCTTCCTCATCATGACCTTCTTTATTGTTGGTTGCCAATCATACGAACCCGCCCCGCTTAATATCGGTTCGTATCGTCATTCCCTCGAAACCCGTCTCATTGAGATCGAGCCAGTTACAGAGTTTGTAAACCGAATCAACGCGACTATACACACTCCCGTAACGTTCGACATCAGCGATGGAATTTCCTCAGAAGAAGGCGAAGTCTTCGCATTGTTCTATAACCCTGAGTTGCGACTTGCACGATTAGAGGCTGGGGTTGCGCTAGCGAATTTTGAAACAGCTGGTCTTTGGGAAGATCCAGTTTTTGGATTTGATGGAGCAGAAATTTCTTCACCATCTGCACCGTTT
>CAWLAZ010000204.1:0-2952 GCA_963854955.1 Phycisphaerae bacterium
GGTGTATGCTGCATAGGGCACAATCACGGAATAATGAGTGAGACAAGGTCTCCCTCATCCAAACCGCTCATTATTTCAACCACTGTGTCATTTTGCGAGCCAAGGACAACAAGTATTTTTTCGAATCCTTCATCATGCTTTTTATAACAATATGTTCCGTTACCTTCAATGAACACTGCAGGAATAGGAATACACAAAACGTTTTGCAATGCACTTGATTGTATAGTTGTTCGCGCAGTCATCCCGGGGCGCAAGTCGCTTGTGACACCTTCAAGGGCAATAGAAACTTGAAATACTTTTGAAGTATCTGATCGCCGGTTTCGATTTTCTGCAAGCACGCCAATGGATGAAACTTTCCCCTTTATTGCCAACGCAGGAAACGCGTCAAGCCGCGTAACCGAAGGCGTGCCCACTTGCACTCTATGCACATCCACTTCTCGTATAAAGGTATGCACAACCATCGATGAGATATCAGGCAAATACAAAAGCGGTTGGTTCTGCAAAACGGTATCGCCAACCCTTGGCTTTCTTCTTTCTCCATTTCGATACTCTTCTCTATAGACAATCATGCCTGGGATAGGCGCGATTATCTTCGTTGCAGCTAACGCGTCTTTTGCAGAGCCAAGGGCAATCTTTGATCCGTCAACTAATTGTTGCGCTTGCACGAGAGAGGCTTCAGCTTTTCCAATTTGAAACTTCACACTGTTTTGCGTTTGATCAAGTTCAAGCTTTGACCTTGCTACCCGCGCCTTTGCCTTTTCAAGAAGCGAGGGCAAAACAAAATCTCGATATGTTTCATATTGGCGAACAACTGTCTGCAACGCCTTCTTGGTTTCGTCAACCTTCCTCAAACCTTGCTGAACTTCGCCTTGGCTAATAATTCCTTCATCCCGCAACTGTTCAAGATCTTGCAAGTACACCGAAAATTGATTGTGCTCTCGTTGCGCCGATTGCATAACCGATTCTAAACGAGCAAGTTCCAATGGGCCATCGCCTTTTTCAAGTTTCAATAAGTCTAATTCTGAAACGTGAAGATCAAATTTTGCAGAGGCTACTTGCCGTTCCGTTTGTATTTGTTCCCACCCTCTTGCCTGCTCAAGCGTTGCCACTAATGCTTTTAATTCTGCGCAATGCGCAAGACGTTTTTCAATTTCTTTTTCAAATGGCGTCGGATCAATAAGAATTAATTGGTCTCCAACTTCTACCCTTGACCCTTCTTGAATAAGCCATATTATTTTTCCTCGCTCGCCGCCAATTGAAGACGATACTATTGTTGACCGGCCAGCATCAAGCGTGCCTATCGTTTCAACAACAACTTCAAAGTTACGCACAATAGCAACTGCTGTTGGTACCGATGGCGCAGATCCGCCACCGCAACCCGTAAGTAGCAATAAGAATAAAAACACAATACACTTCATTAGCTAACTACCTTCTGGCCTTTCAATCAATGTCCCTAACGATTGCCGCATTCGATAATTTCCCACAATCAATTCGACCACTGCAGAAACCAGTTCGACTTCAGCTTGCCGTAAATCTGCTTCCGCTTCAACAAGGTCAAAGTTGTCTCCAAGACCATGGTTAAATTTAATCTTCGCAAGCCGCATCGCTGCTTCGCTGTTTTTTATCTGCTCCGTTTGTATTTCTATACGTTTTTCTGAGCGACGCACATTTCGTATATCACGCTTTACTTGACGTGCAATATCATCTTTTTGCATCTCGAACATTCGCTTTGCAGAGGTCACTCGAATCAAACTCTGTTCATAGCCCGCATGCTCGGCAGTGCGCGCAAGGTCCGACGTTGTCACTAGGTTTACATTCCACACATGGTCGTCTAAGCCAAAATTATTCACCAAGTTCTCGTTCACGCCAACCTGCGAGTACCCAAAGACAAGGTCGAGTTGCGGCAACGTGTTGTGTTTTGCAATCCTAGCGTACCGCCGTGTTTCCATGTATACGTCGTACGCTTGATCAATTTCCACTCTGTTTGCAAGCGCAATAGAAACTGCCTCTTCGGGCTTAATATCAAACGCAGAATACACCAGTGGGGCTTCAACTTCTAAAGGTTGATCAAGAGGCACTGCTAATTGAAAACGCAAATCATCCAACGAATCCCCAAGAGCCTCGTTCGCTGTAAGTAACGTATCCAGTGCAAATCGATATTGCCATTCTCCCCGAAGAACATCGATTGGAGTTGCAATCCCAATTTTTTCTTTCGCCTTTGTCGCTTGGACTAAACTTGCTAATCGAGCAACTGAAAGTTCGTTCAATGATACGACTTCGCGCTGCTGCACCACTCTGTACACCATCACAACTGTCGTGACGACGGCATTCACTCTTGCAAGAAAAACTGATCGCTTAGACGAACGCAATGAAAATTCGGCAGCGTTTACTGATGACAGGTTGTACTCTTTATTCGAACCAAGTAACAAGGGTTGCCGCAAGGACACATCGACCCCGCTTTGAAATCCGCCGTCAACACGGTCCACTCGAGGCGTTACCGCGAGCGCGGTTCCAGATTCAAAACGCTTATCAATTGTTAGCCCAGCGCCGTATTTTTCTTCAACGCCATTCGTGCTGTGTTGACCAAAACCAGCATTTGCATTTGGTTTAAATTTTAATTCAAATTGACTTTCTGCAGAGACAAGTGAAAGTCTTGAAACATCCACATGTTCTTCGACTGAAAGCAATCCACGGTTCGCAACTAATGCCATGTCGATTGCTTTTTCAAGTGTGAGTACTAACGTTTCTTGCGATGGCGTATTCGCCGCAAATGTCATGGCAAATAGCTGGTCTTCTTCAAAACCAAATGTTTCTTCAAACCGCAACGAATCCGTATCAAAAGGACTTTTAGATGCACAACCAATCAATACGCTCGGGAGTAAAAGCATGCACACTGAACGAATTAAAACCATTGCCGGCTTCATCGACCCACGGTCTACACTTTCGTCCATG
>CAWLAZ010000205.1:0-2930 GCA_963854955.1 Phycisphaerae bacterium
TTAAAAATTGTGGGCATTTCCACGGATAAAGAATCTGATCTTGTTAATAAATTTGTCCGACAACAAGGCATGAAGATGGATTACATCATTGCGATTGATCACAACGGTCGAACAGAGCGCAACTGGGCTAAAAAAGCTGGGTTAAAGGGAATTCCTGCTGTGTTTATAGTTGATAAGAATGGCATCATTCAATATATCGGTAATCCTCTTATGGAAGCATTTGAAGATACGTTACGAAAAGTAATGACAGGTCGGTACGACTTGGAAAAATCAAATACAGCTCAGCCAGCAATTGATGGCGCAAAACAATTTCGCGCACTCAACAGTTGGGCAGAAGCAGAGAAACATTATGAAGATGCGATTGCTGTAGATCCATATATATTCGCGAATCTCTACCTTGAACTATTCGAAATGTTATTGCTTGAGCAGGGTGATACTGAAGGTGCGTACAAGCTTGTTTCAAAAGTAGCACTTTCTCGTGGATCAGAAGATCCAGAATTATTAACATGGCTTGCTACAACCATAGCAACAGATGATCGCATTCGCGGAAGCAAAAAACGCTTAGGCGTTGCGATGAAATTGGCAACAACCGCACAGGCATTTGCACGAAAGAAAACGGATCCTTTATATCTTTCGACCATCGCATTGGTGCATTTTGAAAGTGGCGAGTTGGATCAAGCAATTCAATGGCAGCGCAAGGCATACTTTTCAGCCAAAGAAAAAGACAAAGCAGAATATAAATTTACGCTTGATAGATATCGTACCCACCAACAGCGCGCTGACGCGAGCTAAGCGCGCATGACAACACAGGCACAAACAATGAGTTTGATTACAGCACCGACAGCGCTTCCACTAGTCGCGCCTTCTATTCTTTCTTCAGACTTTGCAAATCTCGGTAATGAGTGCAAAAAAGTTCTTACTAGTGGTGCGGATCTCCTTCACCTTGATGTGATGGACGGCTATTTTGTGCCGAACCTTACAATGGGCCCTGCACTGTGCAATTCACTCCGCGGTTCATTGCCCGATGCATACCTTGACGTTCATTTAATGGTGAACAAACCTCTGATGTATGTTCAACCCTTTGCGGACGCTGGGGCAAACTTATTTACAGCACACGTTGAGGCAGATAGCGACCCCTTTGAAGTTGCAGAGGCAGCACGAGCGGCAGGGATGGACGCTGGCATTGCGATTAATCCACCGACTGATGTTGAACAAATACTTCCGTACATTGAAGCATTTGATTTGATTTTGGTCATGAGTGTGAATCCAGGTTTTTCAGGGCAAGCATTCATTCCAGAAGTTCTTGCTAAAGTGTCTACGATTTCAGAACGCCTTCGCCCTGATCAACGTCTTCAAATGGATGGTGGTGTTGGACCAAAAACATGCGAAGCGTGCAGAGAGGCAGGGTGTGACGTTCTTGTCGCAGCGTCTGCTATTTTTGGAACGGATGATTATGCGAGCGCCATTGCGGGATTACGGGGTCATTGACCGATACCCTCTCATTGAGAAATATATTGATTCATGCCGAAACAAGATATAACACAGCAGTTTGCCGACGAAGCGACCTCGCCTGCTCGTAAGCGATCATCTATTCCCGAAGGACTTTGGATGCGTTGCGATGCGTGCAGCGCTATTCTATTTCGCAGAAGCGTTGAAAACAATCTCGAGGTATGTCCTGAATGCCAAAGGCACTTTAGAGTTTCTGCCGAGCAGCGTATTAAACAACTGGTTGACCCAGAGACCTTTGAATCGTTTGATGATAACCTTTCACCGCAGGACCCTCTTTCATTTGTCGATTTAAAATCGTACGAAGATCGACTTGTTGCTGCGCAAAAGAAAACAAATAAAAACGATGCTATTCAAACTGGTTACGCATTTATCAAAGGACGAAAAGTTGTTCTTGGTGTGATGAACTTTGCATTCCTTGGTGGTTCGATGGGAAGCGTCGTTGGTGAAAAAATCAAACGGGCAATCGAACGCGCTGCCGACCAAGACCTACCGCTCATTATCGTTGCCGCTTCTGGCGGTGCTCGCATGATGGAGTCTGGTTTGTCGCTCATGCAAATGGCTAAAACTTCTGCTGCACTCGCTCGTTTTGATGACATGGGTGGATTGTTTATCTCTGTCTTGACAGACCCAACAACGGGTGGCGTAACAGCAAGCTTTGCAATGCTCGGTGATGTAATTCTTGCAGAACCCAAAGCACTCATTGGTTTTGCAGGTCCACGAGTTATTCAGCAAACAATCAAGCAAGAGTTACCTGACGGTTTTCAACGGTCAGAATTTTTGTTAGAGTGTGGTTTCGTCGATTGCGTGGTGCCACGCAGTGAATTACGCAGCGAAATTTCAAGCTTAATCGACTACGCAGGAAAATAATGAAAACGTGGTTATTGGTGATTACCGCTATGGCGTCTGCATTATGCACGTTGTTTTCGGTTGCGCCTTTTGGGTTTTGGCCGGCAGCAATTGCAGGGCCAGCACTTTTGATTTTCATAGCACTTCATGCAAAGACAACAAAAAGCGCCATGGCTTGGACCTTTGTTTTTCAACTTCCGCTTTGGCTTTGGTTGCACGCTTGGCTTGACCATGTGGCAATCGCAGGGTGGATTGGGGTTGGATTTTACATGGCATTCTGGGCGCCTGCATTTGTCTACTTACTTAGGAGAGTGCAAGCAAATCAATGCATTTCGGTTGTGATGACTGCGCCTGTGCTCTGGGTTGGGCTTGAATGTCTGCGAGGCATAGTTATATTTGACGGATATCCATGGTTCCTTGCAGGGCTTGGCATTCTTGATTGGCAACCGATAGTTTCGATTGCAACTGTCGGCAGTGTTTGGCTTGCAAGTTTTCTTGTTCTCGCAATTGCAGGTCTTCTTGTAACAATAAAACAAGTTCGTTGGTGGACCATCACCATCATTGGCGGTGTGCTT
>CAWLAZ010000206.1:0-2922 GCA_963854955.1 Phycisphaerae bacterium
GTAAACAAAATTTGTTATGCAGCGATTTCTGAAAGAACAAATAAAGATGCGCTGAACAAGTTCTGCGATGACTTTGGCTATACCTCTGTTTGTTTTAGTGCGAATCAAGATGTCGATGTGCAGCGCTTGCCCATGTATCACACGAATGTAATGATGTGTGTCGGCGATACGTTTGCAGTTGTTTGTCTTGACTCGATTGATGCCATGAAAGAAAAAGAGCGTGTTGTTTATTCATTGCAATCATCGGGCAAAGAAATTATTGAAATTTCAGAACAACAGACAAGTCGATTCGCCGGGAACATGTTGCAAGTTAAAGGTGAAAGTAAATGCATTGTTATGTCAACATCTGCGTTTCAATCATTAGACCATGTTCAGATTTCTTCAATTGAGAAGCATGGAGTTATTCTTCACAGTTCGCTTGAAACCATCGAAGCGTGCGGTGGCGGAAGTGCCCGCTGCATGATGGCAGAGGTGTTTCTCCCATCACGTTCCTGCATGTAGGTTATGCGTACATCTTTTGAACGATCTTATGCACAATTCAAATCTAGTTTAACTAAGTAAAGGGCACACTGATTTGAGTTTTCGTTTTTTCTATTCCTGTTGTTTGTACTATCACAAAGCCTTTTCAGGCAACAAAATCCTCTTCCGTCGTTGAGAGAAGGCAAACCAAGGGAAGCAATGTTTGCATGAGTGTCAGCATGGTTAAGGTCTGATTGCGCTAATTTGAGCGTGCTCTCTAGATCAGATGTGCCTTTTGTTTCAATTTCTTTAAGTGAAAGATTGTATTGCGGATCAACACCGGTGACGTCGTACCCCCGTGTAAGTGCGCCTTCAATTAATCCATCAGGAGCCGAGGGGGCAATCAAGTATTTTATTGTTAGAGATGTCGGCTTCATTCAATGCATATATTGCCGTTGATTCTTCCCAAGAACGGCCAAAAAATACTACCTCATTCAGTTCAAGCATGAACTTGCTCGGTTAACTCTTTGCATCGTGTTTCGTCTAATGGATTCGCCCAGTTACCATCTTGTTTGATGAAAGAACCAACGATTACCGCGTCTGCGAATGCAAAGATATCTTGTATGTTTTTTGGCGTAACACCTGATCCAACAAGGATAGGCAATTCTGTAGCGCCTTGAACCTCGCGAAGTTGTGCCATGTCTACGGCGTGTCCAGTATGGCTGCCTGTGACAATGATGCCATCTGCGCCCATAAAATCAGCGCCTCGGGCGTGGTCTCCAATGGACAGATCGGCAGTTATTGCGTGTGACGAATGTTTCTTTTGAACGTCTGCAAGAATGGCAATACTGTCGGCCTCAATACGCCTTCTTTCACGAAGTAATGGTCCTGCATCTGCAATTTCCATTATGCCTTCGTCAGCAACAGATGCAAAGGCAAATCCCTCTGCGCGAATAAAATGTGCACCAGCTGCATGCGCTACTGCGATTGCTGCTTTGTTTGCACCAGCAAGTATTTGAATTCCAACGGGCGCATCTACGGCTTCGACAATCGCTCGAGTTGCTACGGTCATCGTTGCAATAATTTCTGGGCCGACTTCACGAAGTAAGTAGGGCGTATCGTGCATATTTTCAATGAGCACTGCATCGAAGCCATATCCAACTAGTTTGGTTGCTTCATCTACTGCAATGTCAATGATTTGTTGTGGCGATTTGCTACTTCTTGCTGTTCCTGGAAGCGCATGCAAGTGCACCATCCCTATAAGTGCTTTGTCTTTGTTGATGATTAGGCTAAAATCAGCCATTGGAATTTGACCCCATGCTAAGCAGGGTAAAGAGTTCCATTCGAGTTGAAGGGTTGTTCATAAAGAGACCATGAAGCTTACTAGTTGTTGTCCAACTCTCGGGTTTCTTTACACCTCGGTAGCACATGCAAAAGTGGCGGCATTTAAGAATGACTGCTACGCCTTGAGGTTGAAGTTCTTCTTGAATCGCATCGGCAATTTGTGCAGTGAGTTTTTCTTGTACTTGCAATCGTTTAGCGTACGCATCTACGACTCGTGCAATTTTGGACAAGCCAAGGACGCGTCCATCGGGAATATAGGCGACATGTGCTTTGCCAACGAACGGTACCATGTGATGTTCGCAATGGCTGTGTACTTCAATATCTGAAACAATGACAAGCTCGTTGTACCCTTCGACTTCACTGAATGTGCGTTCTAAAAACTTTCGTGGATCTTGTTCGTAGCCGGCAAAGTGGTCACGCATAGCGTTGATGACGCGGTGCGGTGTTTTGTGAAGACCTTCGCGGTCAACATCTTCACCAATATATTCAAGAAGCCCTTTGACATGCGCAATTGCTTGTTCGTCGGTAACGGTATTTTTTGTTTTTTTCATATCTGTTGTTGTGTCCATTGCTTGGGTGTCATTATCGCAGAAAATCTAGAGGTATGCGAGCATGAAAAGTGCTGGTAAGTTCAAGCATATAGCGTGAATGTTTGCTGGTTACTTAGAATTTCGCAAAACCGCTTTTTACTGCTGAGACAAGTGCATCGATTTCAGTTTCCGTCATTGGTGTTGAAAGAGCTGCTGAGCATGTATTGATCATCAGGAAGCCCTCATCGTACAAGTGATCGAGGAGCATGTGTAATTTTGCATTTTCTTCCGGAGTAAGATACGCTTCGCGGAAGTTTTTCGGCGCTTGTTCCTTCATGTGAATACGAAACATTGAGCCCGCGCCTGTTACGCAGGCGATTGCGCCAGTTTCAGCAATGGCTTTTTCGATTCCGTGTATGGCACGCAAAGCAAGTGTGTTTAACCGGTCGATTTCTTCTGCATCAAAAAGTTCCATCGAAGTAAGGCCGGCGGTCAAAGTAATTGGGTTTGCAGAAAATGTCCCAGAGTGCGGGAACAAAACTTTTTCTGCAAGTGGATTCATGACATCCATAACTTCTTTGCGACCGGC
>CAWLAZ010000207.1:0-2909 GCA_963854955.1 Phycisphaerae bacterium
AACAATCTCTCTGCTGGCATACGCAAAGGCATGGACATCACAGATGCTATCGCTGACCTTGAAGGTCCAGACCCAATGGGCATCGAGCTTGGTGAACACGAAGCTGGCGGCGCTGCATATGTGTACTACATTGCTATGTTTGGTAATGGTGGTGACGAATCCGGCGGCATCGCACCGTATTGTTTCACGACTGGGCTAACTACAAGCAGTACTGGCAAAGCAGGCTACGGTGTTTGGCGATATCCAAACGCTGGCCAAGTTGCTGGCTACATGGGTGGCATGCCGCTTCATACAGCATACTTTGCACCAAAAGACGAAGTGCCGCTACGAGCACTTGAAGCTTGTTCAGAAATTCCTGCAACCTACTGCCCTTCATCAGGCATGCAAGAAAGTCACTCTGCATTAAGCGAAGCAGACATTATGTGGAATTCAAACATGCTTCAAGCTCCATCGAGCTATTGCATCTCCCCTGCCATGATGTACTCACCAGCTGTGTACCAATGGGACCCGCGTCCTGCAACTGAAGGTCATGCACCGTTAACTCCAACCGATCCAATGGAACTTCCACGCGGTTTCAAACCACCTTCAACAGACCAAGCTAAATACCCAGGCCATAAAACATGGCTCATGGAACACAACTGGCTACAAAACGTTGACAACAACGAATGCGGTGTAAACTGGGAATTCGGTGGCTGGTTTCTTGACGGCGATGGTACTTGGGATGGTTGCGAACCAGAACATTTCAACGGCAGTCGCCACTCAGAACCTGTTACCGTTATGGCTGATGGCAGCACAACAATCTTCATGGTAGCTGACGCAGCTGGTGACGACGAACGCGTTGCAGCCCAGTACTGGTACAACAACCAAGGTCTTTGGATTAAAGACATGTTTGATGGCCAAAACGGTTACTACGTTGACTACAGAACTGACTGGGTTGAATGGTCAGGTCACACACACACGAAAGATGGTATTCGTGGACGAGACCGACTAAACGCTCAGTAAGTAGTACTTAGTTTGATTTTTACACAGCGGGTCGCATCTTCGATGCGACCCGCTTTTTTTTGTCGATGATTTAGTACAATGCACCGATGCACCAAAGCACCACCAGTAACCTTGTAAACGCAACTTCCATCCTCGAACTCGTCGGTCAAACCCCGATGCTCAAAACGCATTCGATGGACACAGGATGTTGCGATTTGTTTCTCAAACTTGAATCGCAGAACCCAGGCCAATCCATCAAAGATCGCATTGCAATCACGATGATTGAAAAAGCCGAAAAAAATGGCGACCTGAAACAAGGTGTTCGAATCATTGAAGCAACCGCCGGCAACACCGGCATAGCGCTTGCGCTTGTTGCCTCGCAAAAAGGGTATGAGATAACCGTCGTAGTTCCCGACAAAATGAGTGAAGGGAAAATCGCACACCTCCGTGCCATGGGTGCTCAAGTTATTATGGCTCGAAGCGATGTTGAAAAAGGACATCCTGAATATTACCAAGACGTTGCTAAAAAACTTGCTGATGAGAACGGTTGGTTCTTTGTAAACCAATTTTCAAACGATGCAAACGTTGCCGCACATTACGAAACAACTGGTCCTGAAATTTGGGAACAGATGGAAGGCAACATTGACGCTGTTGTTATTGGCGTCGGTTCGGGTGGAACCATTACCGGGGTAGGCCGATACCTTAAAGAACAAAATCCTGCTATTGAAATTATTCTCGCCGATCCCGATGGCTCCATCCTTGCACCGCTTGTTAACGAGGGCAAAAATGTTTCTGCTGGATCTTGGCTTGTCGAAGGAATTGGCGAAGATTTCGTGCCCTCGATTACCGACTTAGATCTTATCACAAAAGCATATTGGATTACAGACAAAGATTCATTTACCACTGCTAGAGAATTACTTAAAAAAGAAGGTGTCCTTTCTGGCTCTTCCGCAGGAACGCTTATCGCCGCAGCCATACGCTGGGCAAAAGAGCAAAGTGAACCCAAACGTATTGTCACATTTGTTTGCGACCATGGATCAAAATACCTAACAAAAATGTTCAACGATTACTGGATGCTTGACCAAGGTTTTATAGACAGAGAAAACCACGGCGACTTGCGCGATTTAATTGCACGTCGGCATGAGACAAGCGAAGACTTCATACTCATACCATCACTGCCTGTTATTCAGGCGATCAAGAACATGCGCTTGTATGACATCAGCCAAATGGCTGTCATTGAAGATGGCAATGTTATTGGCATTTTGGATGAAAGCGATATCTTGCTTGCTGTGACGAGCGACGAAAATAATTTCAAAAGACCTGTCAGTGATTTCATGACCACAAAACTGACGATACTTTCAGCAACTGAATCTAAAGATACACTAATGCCCATTTTTGCAAATGACATGGTTGCAATCGTTGTTGACGAAAGCAACAATTACCTCGGTCTTATCACTAAAATCGACCTTATAAACCACCTTCGAAAGCAGTTACCACGTTGAAAAAGAATATTAAATTTGATTCAAAAGTAGTCCACGCAGGCCAAACACACGAGTCAGTCACCGGCGCAGTGATGCCACCTATTTTCCTATCATCCACGTACGCACAGGAATCGCCCGGCGTCCATAAGGGGTTTGAATACACTCGAAGCCATAACCCAACTCGGTACGCACTCGAACGGTGCATTGCGCGACTTGAGGGCTCCACGCTTACAGAAGAACAAGATGCTTCATTTGGCGGCTTTGCCTTTTCCAGCGGTATGGCGGCAGTAAATACTGCACTCGATTTACTTGACAGTGGCGACCATGTCATCGCAATGGATGATTTATACGGTGGAACGAACCGTTTGTTTAACAAAGTGCGGCAACGAACTTCGAATCTCAAGTTTACCTTTACCGATTTAACAGACATCAACAAACTCAAAGAAG
>CAWLAZ010000208.1:0-2885 GCA_963854955.1 Phycisphaerae bacterium
TTGCTGTGGCAGTTGAACAGCATGCAAATTACTGCAGGGCAACTGCGGTTGCGTTTGTCAATTTCTTTGTCATGCTTGGCGGATTCATTTTACAACCGCTCTTTGGCGCATTACTTGACTTAACTTCCGACAGCGATGTATACACCGCAGGCGATTACCAAACAGCTTTGGTGTTACTTCCAATCTCACTTGCAATCGGGACAATTCTCTGTCGATGGCTCAAAGAACCAGAAGCTGTATGAATGTTGCGCTTATAAGTTGCGATGATTTACCCGGCTGGGAAAAAGATGACAAGCCACTGATCGAAGCACTTGAACAACGTGGTCTCACGGTGCACCGCCCTTCTTGGACCGAGGACACCGACTGGAATCAATTTGCAATCTCGATTATTCGAACAACGTGGGACTACCATTCGCAGAAAGAGGCGTTTGTCCGGTGGTGCAAAACCGTCCCTCGTCTTTTTAATAACGCAGAAATAATCCAATGGAACATACATAAATCCTATTTGCGCGAACTTGAACAATGTGGCACTGCGATTGCTCCAACAATCTGGATCGATGCACATGAAACTGTTGATGTGCAAAAAGAACTCCACAACTTCGGTTCATCAAAAGGATTTATAAAACCACAAGTTGGTGCATGTGCATCAGACACCCTTCGGTTCAAAAGCGACGAAGTTGCAGAAGCAGAAAATTTTCTTCGTAACAATGCTCACCAAGACATGATGTTCCAACCGTACTTGCAAAGTGTAGAAACTGAAGGTGAACTTACCGCCGTGTTCATTGATGGCACGTTTACACACGGCGTGCAAAAAATTCCCGTCAATGGAGACTATCGCGTTCAAGATGACTTTGGTGCAGTGGACATGCCGTATGAGTTCACCAAAGATGAACTGCAAACTATGCAAGAGACGCTGCTCACCGTTCCGCAATGCGAAGAACTTCTTTACGCTCGTTTTGATTATCTTAGAAGTGATTCTGGCACGCTCCTTCTCAATGAGCTTGAACTCATCGAACCCTCGCTATTCTTTCGGCATAGTGAAAAATCTGCCGTTTGCTTGGCTGATGCCATACTCAAACGAGTATGATGGTTTATATGAAGCTAGCAGTTGGAGTTATAGCGTGTTTAATTTTTGTTGGATGTGCCAGTGAAACAGAACCGCAATCCTTTGTTCAAAAAGTTGAAGGAGTTGATTTCACTTTTGAAATGACGCCTGTAACGGATTCAAACGCTACTTTTTGGATTTCTCGAACCGAAGTGCCTTGGGACCTGTATGACATCTTCTTGCAATTCATAAATAGCCCAGACAATTTGTACGCAGGCATTGATGCCATCACTGGCCCAACCCCTGCCTACGCTTCCGTCGACCGCGGCTTTGGTCGCTCTGGGTATCCTGCAATTTCAATGTCGGCCCAAGCTGCCGAATCATTTTGCACATGGCTTTCTTCAAGAACAGGAAAAACATATTCAATCCCGACGATTGAACAATGGAATAAGGCCAACACGCTTGGTGATACTTCTTGGAACGAGAGTAATTCCGGCCGTACAACGCACCCCATTGCAACAACTGACTCAAACTCGCTTGGCATCTTCGATATGCGTGGGAATGTTGGTGAATGGGTAACAACTAAAGACGGTCCACGCGTTATAGGAGGAAGTTTTCGTTCGCCTCCGAAAGAACTTGGGCCCAATACTTTATTAGAAGCAGTGAAAGAATGGAATGTAACCGACCCACAATTACCACGAAGTCCGTGGTGGTTTGCAGATGCCGACTATGTTGGCCTTAGATTAGTAACAAATGGAGATTCAAATGAGTGATGTAACAAGACGTGATTTCGTTAAGGCTGCAAGCGCAGTAACTGCAATTGGAGCGACAACACTTCCAAGTTGGGCAGTGCAAGAAAAACGTGATCCAGTTAAAATTGGTTTTATCGGGTGCGGTGGGCGAGGCACCGGTGCTGCAAACCAAGCATTGACTGCAAACGAAGATGCAATCATCTGGGCAATGGGCGATGCATTTGAAGACCGATTGGCATCGAGCATGACGTCACTCGTCAGTGAGCAGGGACCACGTGGAGAAGTTCCAAGGGAACGGCAATTCGTTGGTTTTGATGCATTCCAAAAAGTTATCGACTCGGGTGTTGATATGGTTATCTTGACAACTCCGCCCCACTTCCGACCAGAGCATATCGCTGCTGCTGTAAAAGCGAAGAAGCATGTATTTTGTGAAAAACCAATGGCGGTTGACGGCGCAGGCGTTCGAAGCGTCATGGCATCAACGGAACTTGCTAAGAAAAACGATACGAATCTAATGTCTGGTTTTTGCTGGCGATATAACCCCGCTCTTCGCGCGACGTTTAAACAACTACACAATGGTGCCATCGGCGAGATAGAATCCTATTTTGCAACCTATTACGCGGCTCCGCTGTGGACAAAACCACGCAAAGAATCGTGGAGCGATATGGAATGGCAAATGCGAAACTGGGTGCATTACGACTGGCTCTCTGGCGACCACATCGTTGAACAAGCGTGCCACTCCGTTGACAAAATCAATTGGGCGATGAAAAATGAAACCCCAATAAATTGCACTTCTGTTGGTGGCCGCCAAATGCACGAGGGCATTGACCGCGGGAATGTGTACGACCATTTTGGTGTCGTGTATGAATACGCAGATGGACGCCGAATGCATTTGCAATGTCGCCAAATGCCTTTTTGCTACAACGACAATAATGACTATATCACGGGATCAACTGGTACCTGTACTGTGAATGGATGGACTGGCGACCCCGTAATGACTGGGTCATCAAATTGGACATACACCGGCGATCAAGCAAACATGTACCAAGTGGAGCACAACGAATTGCAAGCAGCCATTCGTGGTGACT
>CAWLAZ010000209.1:0-2824 GCA_963854955.1 Phycisphaerae bacterium
TGACCCAATGCAACTACAAGTGCGGTCAGACGTACCGTTGACGGATTTGGCCTATGTTAGTGTTGGGCATCCTGCTCAAATTATTGTTGATGTCTTACCTAACACAACTTTTGAGGGAGAAGTATTACGATTTGTTCATCGTGCAGATCAACAGAAAAATACTGTTGAGGCAAAAGTGAAAATAATCAATCCGTCTCCACTGCTCAAGCCAGATATGCTTGCCCGAGTCAAAATTCTGCAGCCAATGCGAGAAGAAGATGATGCTGCAACATGGATAGAACAACATGTCTTTATTCCAAAATCTGCGATTGCAGATATCTCAAATCCTGTTGTATGGATTGTTGCAGACATAACGAAAGCGATTGGGAACGCACAACCTGCAACACTCGTCCTTGGCAAACAAGAATTCGATGGCTGGATTGAAGTTTTATCTGGCCTTTCAACTGGAGACCGAATCATTACAAGCGATATCAATTTTAAGCAAGGCGATGTCGTTCAAATTATAGGAGGTCAATAGTATGACACTCATTGAATGTAAAAATGTAACAAAACACTATTACCGTGGTACAGAACAAATCACACCACTGGAAAATCTGAACATCACCATAGACCGCAGCTCGTTTGTTGCACTTATGGGTCCATCTGGTTCTGGTAAGACAACATTGTTAAATTTAATCGCTGGAATCGACCGTCCTAGCAGTGGTGAACTTAATATAGAAGGCACTTCTATTCACACACTTGGTCGAAACAAGTTAGCGCAGTGGCGGTCAGAGCATATTGGCTACATCTTCCAACTATATAACCTCATACCAGTCTTGACCGCATACGAAAATGTTGAACTTCCGCTCCTGCTACACCAACTCTCTCGTAAGGAGCGACACCAACGAGTTTCACATGCGCTTGATGTTGTTGGGATTAGTGATCGCTACAAGCATTACCCACGCCAACTTTCTGGTGGGCAAGAACAGCGAGTTGCAATTGCACGAGCTATTGTGACTAACCCAACTATTTTGCTTGCTGACGAACCAACAGGCGACCTCGACCTAGAGACTGGTACTGCGATTATGGATTTACTCAAAGAATTACAAACGAATCAAGGGCAAACAATTGTGATGGTGACACATGATCCTCGAACGACTGATTGGGCAAACACAGTATTGCATCTTGAAAAAGGTCAACTCATTGAGCAGGTGGCACTATGAAAATTATTCAAGTTATTCCAATTGTCCTAAAACAAATCAAACGATCGCCAATTCGAACAAGTTTGACTCTTAGTGGTATTGCTGTTGCAATGTTCCTCTTTATCATGGTTGAATCTATGCGAACGGGTGTGAAAGAGGCAACCGAAGTTACTGCCACCGATACGACGTTGGTCGTATATCGAGAAAATCGATATTGCCCTTTCTCAAGTCGCCTACCTCAATATTATGGAGATCGAATTGAACAAATAGACGGTGTAACAAGTGTCGTACCAGTTAAAATTCATATTTCTAATTGCGGCGCATCACTTGATGTTGTGACGTTTCGTGGTGTCCCACGTGATTCTATCCTCAATGCAATTGCTAAGGATGGCGTTATTGTTGATGGTTCCATAGAAGCGTGGGACAGACGCGGTGATGCTGCAATCGTTGGTTCTGCCCTTGCAAAACGACGTGGTATAAAGGTTGGCGACCGCTTTTCGGCAGCTGGTATTGAAGTGTTTGTTGCAGGTATTCAAGAAACGGAACAATCGCAAGATAAAAATGTAGCTCTTGTGCAATTGCCGTTCCTGCAGGAAGCTGCTCGTAAAGGTGGAACTGGAACAATTGTGACGCAATTCAATGTGCGAGTCAATAATCCAAATGAACTAGATCGTGTTGCGTCATCTATTGATGAAACATTTGCACACGATGAACATCCAACCTCGACATTTCCAGAAAAGGCATTCGTTGGACGAGCCGCTCGCGATATCGTGCAACTTTCTGAAGTTGCAGGCCTACTCGCCTGGGGTGCACTTGCTGCTGTGTTCGCATTAGTTGCAAATGCGGTCGCACTTGCCATGCGCGACAGGGTTCGCGATCACGCCGTGTTACAGACACTTGGATATACAGGTTGGCTGATTGGCTGGATGGTGCTTTTAGAAGGCGCGTTCATTGCACTAGTAGGTGGTATTTTTGGCGGTGTCCTAGCATTTACGGCTGTGCAACTGGGTCAATTCACCATGACGATGGAAGGCGTAAACATTGAAATGTCAACCGAACCAACAGCTGCCTTTGTGGGCGTTGCACTTGCACTTGCTCTTGGTATGTTCGCAGCAATGATTCCCGCACTTCGTCTGGCTCGAACTGACATCGCATCTTGTTTTAGGGCTGTGTAAGAAAGTTAATCAATGAAATTATTACCATTTGAATATGCAACTCGAAACTTGGGTAGATCCCCAGTTCGCCTACTACTGACGGTCTTTGGAAGTGGACTTGTTGTTCTTCTTATCATGATTGCGGGTAGCTTCATGGTAGGTATGCAAGCTACACTAGATGTCAGCGGGTCGAATAATAATATTATGCTTTTGGGCGCTGGCAGTGAGGAAAGCGTTGAACGAAGTGAGGTCGGCATGGATACCGCAGGCATTGTTGCGGGAAGTATCGATGGGTTTCGTTCTCGTGCAGGAGTTGATGGCATTTCTTCCGAAATTCATATCCAAATGCCAATTCTCGTAGATGGTGAAGATAGGCTTGTACTTATTCGTGGCATACGTCCCGAGGCATTCCTCGTACACGATCAAGTAAGCATTATTACAGGTCACGCACCGCGTAATGGTCGAAACGAACTTTTAGTTGGCAAACTT
>CAWLAZ010000210.1:0-2804 GCA_963854955.1 Phycisphaerae bacterium
TACTCGGTAGAGTCATCACGCTCGTCGAAGTTGAGGATGTAGAATGATTCGCATTTCACTGGTATGCATTTCTTGTTGCATCGCACTCATGCATTGCGCAAGCGACCCAACAACTGGGTACTCTTCCAATTCGTTGTACGCGAAACAATACAAAAGTGTAGCGGTACATATTTTTGAAAACAGCACCATGCAACGCACTATTGGTTTTATGCTCACGGATGCAGTCATCAAAGAAATACAAACACGCACGCCGTACCGTGTGATTGGCGAACAATTCGCAGACACGCTGCTAACTGGTACGGTTACAAACGTTGACCTTGATATGATCAGCGGGTCAAGGACAACAAAACTCAGCAATGAAATGTTGATCGAAGTCACCATCAATTTTGAATGGATTAATCTCCAAAGTGGTGGGCGAATTGTCGGACGCGATAAATTCACGAGCAGCGCTCTTTTTATCCCTTCTCAGCCCTCCTCAGAGCCGATAGAGATTGGACAGTTTGCAGTAGTACAACAGTTGGCTTCGGATATAGTCGATCAAATGCAATCATCTTGGTAAAGAACCCAAACAAGGTATAGACACAGGCCCAAATTATGGCAAACCCAACTGGCAATCAGAAAAAAACCGACCCGAAACAATCACCCCAGCAAAAACCAAAGTTTTCGCGAGGGATCCTTAGTTGGATGCTTATTTGCTTTGTTCTCATCATGTTATATGGAGCAATCAACGGCACCAGTGCTGGCAAAGAACTAACCAGTTGGAATGATTTCATCACTCGAGCAACTGCCCATCAATTCGAGGGCGACAAGGTCACTATTGAAAACACGAGATTAGTAGCGACGATTGCACAGGACTCAACTAATCCAGTGGGTGCAATTGACATCCCTGCCGGCACAGAGGTCTATTTTCCAATTGCTGCAGGCGCTGATGACTGGTACAAGGATGAGCTAAAGGCCGCGGGCATTGATTTTGCAAACAAAAAAGATACCGGCTTGTTTATGACATTCTTGTTAAGTTGGGGACCGATGATTTTCATCCTCTTCCTCATCTTTTTCTTTATCTCTCGTTCAGCTAAAGGTGGCGGCGCAGGTGGCATGATTGGCAGTTTCGGCAAATCAAAACATAAACTTGCCAACAAAGGCGAGAGCAAAGTCACCTTCGATGATGTTGCGGGCATCGTTGAAGCAAAATCGGAAGTCCATGAAGTCATTGAATTCTTAAAGAATCCGAAGAAATTTTCTCGTTTGGGCGGACGCATTCCCCGCGGCATCTTGCTTGTGGGTTCGCCTGGTTGCGGCAAGACATTGCTTGCAAAAGCGATTGCTGGCGAAGCAGACGTGCCGTTCTTTACCATTTCGGGTTCTGATTTTGTAGAAATGTTTGTTGGAGTTGGCGCAAGCCGAGTCCGCGATTTATTCAAGCAAGCTAAAGACGCATCCCCATGCATTATCTTCCTCGATGAAATTGATGCCGTTGGCCGAAAACGTGGCAGCGGTTTTTCAAGTGGTGGCCACGATGAACGAGAGCAAACACTCAACGCAATCCTAGTCGAAATGGATGGATTTGAAATAAATGACCAAGTAATTGTGATGGCTGCTACGAACCGTGCTGATGTTCTCGATCCTGCACTTACAAGGCCTGGACGTTTTGATCGGCAAGTACAAGTACCTCTTCCGGATGTTGAGGGCCGCAAAGCAATTCTCGCGGTGCATGCAAAGAAAGTTAAAATGTCACCAAGTGTCGACCTCAGTCGAGCAGCCCGAGGGACTCCGATGTTCAGCGGCGCCGATTTAGAAGCATTGATTAACGAAGCTGCCATTATTGCAACACTTGCGGGCAAAGATTTTGTTGAACAACTTGACCTTGATGAAGCTCGTGACAAACTTCGATGGGGACGTGCAAACAAAAGCCGTAAAGTGGAAGAACTAGAACGAGTTGCAACCGCTTACCATGAAGCTGGGCATACCGTCCTGCAATTAGTTTTACCGCACGCTGACCCAGTGCATAAGGTAACCATCATTCCACGCGGGCAATCGGGCGGTGCTACCTTTAGTTTGCCAGAAAAAGATCGCTACTTTTATAATCGCAAGTTTCTTGAAGCATCCATGCGCGTCCTTTGTGGAGGACGAATTGCCGAGCGTCGTAAAACAAACGACATTTCAAGTGGCGCTTCAATGGACATCCAAATGGCAACAAGTTACGCACGGCACATGATTTTAGATTGGGGCATGTCAGACCGACTCGGCTTTGTCATGTATTCACCAGACCCGCAACGAGAAGCAATTTTCGCTGACAAGGATTACTCCCCCGACACTGCGCGAATTATTGACGAAGAAATAAAACGACTTATTGATGCCGCGTACGCCGAGAGCGAACGTATTCTTGATGAACACTGGGATCAAGTTGTGGCGATTTCTGAAGCACTTCTCGAGTACGAAACATTGCAATCAGATGAACTTAAAACACTCATGCGAGGCGAAAAAATCACACGTTCTTCTGTGTCAGGGTTACTTGATCAAGAAACAAAAGCTACGAAAACACCTACCAAAGACTTGGGTGAGCCTACAGAAGGCGACGTCGTTCCTTCACCTGCTTGATTGCTTTTTTGATTGCAGTAAATCTCTAAGTACAAGATAGAGTCCGACAAGGAATGCGCCTGTCACGGAGACCACTATAGGAATATCCAGTGTAAGGCTGAGACCGTACCCGGACTTTCAAGCGATTACCGAGAACGCCTGATAATTCGTCGCGCAAAGCACTGGGCACTACTTTAATGAATACCTTTACGCCTTCGCTGGTCGCT
>CAWLAZ010000211.1:0-2803 GCA_963854955.1 Phycisphaerae bacterium
AATCGATGTGCAACAATTTGCCTCGACAGCACAAAATTGCCCTTTTGATGGATGGAACGTCAGAGGCAGAGCCATTGCAACCATGTACGGCGGAAACCTTGCATATCATTCGCTTGGTGAACGTCAAAACCGTTGCAACACGGCCTGAATTAGTATAAAATCCCACGTTCAGCTCTGTTAAGAGCAACAACCATAGCGAGGTGGGCTCGCTAAGCGGTTGTATTCTTCTTTCGTGACATCATGTCACAATCTTGAAGCGCCCATGTGCAAATGTTGCCCACGCATGTTGCCGGTGTCGCTGTAAAGGAATCATTCATGAGCGAACAAAAAAATGACATTGTCAGCAACTTACTTGAAGCTGGCATCCACTTCGGCCAACGCCGATCAAGTTGGAATCCAAAAATGAAACCGTACATCTGGGGTGTTCGAAACGGTCTTCATATTATTGACATCCGAGAAACTGTTAAAGGTCTTCTCCGAGCGAAGAAATTTATCCGAGAAACAGTGGCAAGCGGCAAAGACATAGTCTTTGTTGGTACTAAACGCCAAGCGCAATCAGCCGTTCAAAAATATGCAGGTGAAGCGCAAATGCCATGGGTTACTGAACGCTGGCTAGGCGGCACGCTTACTAACTTCGCGACAATTCGTTCACGCCTCAAGCGCCTTAACGAACTTGAACGTTTAGTTGAGTCAGGTGAAATTGATTCCTACTCTAAGAAAATGACATCACAACTCATGCGTGAGAAAGCAAAAATTACACGAAACCTTGATGGTATCCGTAACATGAGCAATCTTCCAGGAGCGATGGTTGTTATCGACGCCAACAACGAAGTAAATGCGCTGCGGGAAGCAAAAGCACTTCAAATTCCAACAATTGGGCTTGTCGATACAGACGGTGACCCACAACTCGTTGACGTTCCTATTCCAGGAAACGATGACTCGCTTCGTTCAATCGAAGTTGTTATTGCTTCACTTATGGAATCAGTCAACCTTGGCTTGCAAGACAGACGTGCAAAAGCTGCCGCTGCTGATAAGAAAGCAGATGACGAAGCACGATCCGCTGAAGCACAAGAAGAAAACCGCCAACGATCAACTCGTGCGGCTTTCAAAGCAGATACTGATGCACCTGCTGCAGAAGCAACCGGCGCAGCAGCGACTGCAATCGCAGAAGAAGAAACAAAACCAGCGAACGACGCTGATAAATCCTAACTCCGTAAAACTATTGGAGAAACAACTATGAGTTTTACCGCAAAAGACGTGATGGGCCTTCGCCAAAAAACTGGCCTTGGCATGATGGACTGTAAAAAAGCACTTACTGAAACAAGTGGTGACCCGGTTGCTGCTGAAGAGTGGTTGCGAGAAACGAAAAAAGGCAAGATGGACTCTCGAACAGAGCGTACAACTGGCGAAGGCAAAATCTGTGTTGCATCAAAAGAATGTTGCGCCGTGATTGTTGAAATTCGAACTGAAACTGACTTCACTGCTCGAAACGAAAACTTCATTGAAGCAGTTGAAAAAATTGCAGAACTTGCACTTGCGGGTGACGACGGCGATGTTTCAGCAACCGAAGATATGACTAAACTTGTTGATGACCTTCGTATCACAACGGGCGAAAATGCAAATTACGCTCGTGGGCACAAGTACAGTGGTGGCAAATTCGGTGAATACATTCACCACGATGGCAAGCGCGCGTGCCTTCTTCAATTTGAAGGCGATATAGAAGATGCCACTTTAAAAGGTATTTGCCAACACATCGTATTTCATGACCCGATGGGTATTTCCGCTGAAGACGTTCCTGCAGAAAAAATTGCACAAATCCGTGCAGGCGCTATTCAGGAAGCGAAAGACTCCGGCAAGAATGAAGAAATTGCTGAAAAAATGTCTGAGGGCAAAGTCCGTAAGCACTTGCAAGAAAACACACTACTTGCACAAAAGTATGTGCTTGATGAATCAACAACGATTCAAGAGTTACTCGATGAAGGAACCACTATTACTGCATTTACGCGGTACACCCTGGGTAGCTGATACACCTCAATACTTCACAAAAAGACCTCGCCTCTGGCGAGGTCTTTTTTTTATCACTTTTAATTTTCAAAGTGACCGTCACTTTAAGCCCCAACTTGAAGCGCTATTTGATGCCGGCTGGTTTTCCACCCTTACGTGGATCGCACGCGGGTTTTATGACGCCGTCTTCAACTTGGATGACCTGCACAACACCGATATTTACGCGCGGCATAAGCGAGTAGCCCGTGCTAAGGAGGAAAGATTCCGATTCATTATCGCGGTATGTTTCTTCCATATACACCTTGTCTGGTAACCACTGATGATGAACTCTTGCACGCCTTAGCGCTTCGATTGGCTCATCGCCAAACCAACTAATGTTAAGCATGACCTGCACGACGCTTGAAATTATTCGTGGACCACCAGAAGCACCGAGTGCTAAAACCGGCACGCCGTTTTTCTCAATCATAGTTGGAGACATACTTGAAAGCGGGCGCTTACCCGGCTCTGGCAAATTATTATCTGACTGTCGAAGACCATAGACATTCGCTCCACTTGGCGATGAAAAATCATCCATTTCATTGTTCAACATAAACCCAAGCACCGGCGAATACGCAAGTGAGCCAAAGCTTGTATTAATTGTTTCCGTAGCCGACACCATCATCCCGTCTTTGTCTACGACGCAAAAATGACTCGTGCCGTCGTCATCCGGTGGCGGCGAAACTGATCCATACGAATAAATTTCTTGCGTTTCACCTAGGACTATCCGCGATGCTAGCTCATCAAGATATGCTTCATCCAG
>CAWLAZ010000212.1:0-2767 GCA_963854955.1 Phycisphaerae bacterium
GAGGCCTCCTATATGTCGGATGAATAACACAAGCCCACCAATTCCAGCAAATGTGATAAGCCCAATGGACCCAAGCACAATAGGCAAAATCATTCCAGAGCGGCCCTTGATGATGGTATAGATACATGTAGCACCCGCAAGGACAAACGCGCCAATTGCAATTGGAAGGGGCGGATTTCCCATTGCGTCATGAATTGCGTTGACGTTTGTCGTAATACTCCAACCTAAGAGCAGCCCAAGCGCTGACCCTAAGATGCCAATGACAAGACTGTACTGCAAGAAGATCCAGACAATGCCCGCGCGCGACGCGCCGATGGAGCGCAAGATTCCAATGTCTCTTGTTTTTTCAAAAACGATTGACCAAAAGATAGAAAGAATAAGCGCAGCTACAACAAGGTACACAATGGAAAAAAGTGTCCGCATAAGTTCGCGTTCTTTTTCGACTGGCCCGGTGAAACTTCTTTGTTGTTCTTCCCACGTGTTAATAGAAAGTCCGGGATCACCGCGCGAGGGCGGAAATACGAGAGTTCCCTCAGGCATGCTTGCACGGAACTCATCGTAGATTGAATTCACAATCGCCCTGAGTTCTAGTACCTCAATACCCTCTCTTCCGCGGATGAGGATCGAAGTTGCTCGAGCTGGATCAACACCTAACACTATGGTTGGGTCGTCAACGTCAATAATCTCCGCTTCATCAAGATGCAAGAGTGATTGCGCTGTTGCAATGGGTACAAAAATTCTTGACTCGTCAATCATAAAGACGCCCGACTGAAATTCATTGACAAAGGGCATGATGATTGACTCGGGCTCTATTATTCCGCCTTGAGAATCAACCGGCAACATCGTGAGTGTTCCATCAAAACGCGGAAGCCACCAATAATCATTGCGAATAACTTTATATGTGCCATCGCGCTGTCGTTCGTTGCCATCAGAAACATGCAAGCCAGAAACGATTCCTGGCTTACCGTTTCGTTCAAGTGCTAGCCCTTGTTCGAAGACGAGTTCTGGTTGTGCAAGACGTTCGTCAAGAGCGAGAATTTGTGCCCATTGTTCTTCTGTAACGGAAGTTTCAAGGTCTTCCCAAAGATTTGCATTTGCAAAGTTCAATGTGGATGAAGCAGTGTTGACGGTTGCAACGAATGCATTCCACTGTTCATCATCCATGCCAAGGCGCACTTCATCAGCGTTTTTTTTAATGGCATCAAGTAGTAACCAGTCACGTTGATTGTCGGTTGGAGCTTTCCATTGCAATGAAGAATCAAATTCAGTAACTTTGGAAAAAGATTCGGGTTCAATGCCCCATACTTGCACCGTTTCGCTTTGCTTCGCTTTTGAATCAGGATACGGCATTCGCAATAATCCCCAGCCATCAACAATAGGTGTTGCGCCTTGAATATTTGGATTTTCTTCAAGTTTGTCTTGCAGTTCACCGTAGTGCGGCAAACCAGAAATACCGTAAGAAATAATGACATCGCCCATGAGCGTTCTGCCAGCAGATTGCACCATATCTAAAAAACCAGTCATGACAGAAACTACCACGATGACTAGCGCAACGCAAAGTGCAACGGCGCCCACGGCAATCAACGGGATGACTCTGCTGGTTAGATATCGAGTTGTAAGAAGAGTTTGGTACACGAAATATACATCGTACTAGGTTGGTGGCAAAGCGTACTTTTTAACGATTTGGTTGGACAATCTTAGTTGAAAATCGAGGTTAATCCATATAGTGACGCTGTAGAAGAACCGAGTTAAACAGAATCTGCATCTTCGAAAGTCCGGTTGATTTTAGGTCCACGCCTTGCAGGCAATTTTGAAAAAACAGCGTTATGGGGTATTGTTTATCTCATTGAGCATCGTGCTTTGCTTCAGACTCCTGTAAAATATACACCAATGCAATTCATGGAATACATATCTTGGTTTTTGGGTGTTCTTGTCTTTTGCTCCCTTTGCCTTTGGATTGGTCTTGGCATCAGGCTCTGGCAGATAAAAATGACAAAGCCAGTTATTCGGGAAGGGCTTTCATTGCCAAACCCTGTAAATGAATCTGTTTCCATTGTCATTCCTGCTCACAATGAAGAGCGCGTGATAGATCGGTGCGCAACTTCACTTCGAGCACAATCGCACAAAGACCTACAAATTATTTTTGTGCTCGATCGATGTACGGACGCCACCCTTTCAATTCTCAAAAAGCATGCAGTGGAAGATGACCGCATTTGCATTATCGAGAATAATCACTGCCCTGACGATTGGGCAGGTAAATGTAATGCAGCACGATTAGGCGCAATAAAAGCAACAGGGGATTGGCTTTTGTTTACAGATGCTGACACACAATTCCACAAAGAACTTGTTCGTTGCTCTGTTGCGTCCGCTATAAAACGTGGCGCTTCTTTGTTAAGTATTTTAAGTTCATTAACAATGACAAAAAACTTTGAGCGAATTGCACAGCCAATTGCAAGTACATTTTTAGTAAGGCAATTCCCAGTTGATCGGATAAACAGAGAAAATAGACCAAGGCCATTTGCAAACGGGCAGTTTTTATTGTTCTCTCGAAAAGTGTACGAAGCGATCGGTGGGCATAACGCAGTCAAGGAGTATTTGCTTGAGGATATTGCATTCGCAAAACACATAGTGAAAAGTGGTGCCGGGAAAGTACAAATGTTATTCGCCGATGGCATGCTGAAGTGTTCAATGTACCCTACATTTGAAGCATTCCAAAATGGTTGGAAACGGATATATATAGAAGCAGCAAATCGCAAAATAAAACACT
>CAWLAZ010000213.1:0-2747 GCA_963854955.1 Phycisphaerae bacterium
GTTGTATTTTTTCTCTTTGTACTCATTGGTATAGTCGTGTGAATCTAGCGTACATCATAGTCAAGGTTGCAAAGACGTGACCATTTTTGTATCGCATCGGGATATGCTTCGCATTCAAGGTCAAAAACTCGATTTGCAAGGTCTTGAGGTGTATCGCCATCGAGTACATCACAGGTTCGTTGCAAAATGGTTTCGCCATGGTCATATTGGCCATCAACAAAGTGAACACTACAGCCAGAAGTAGAATTTTTATTTTCAAGCACTGCCTTGTGCACACGCATCCCGTACATTCCCCTTCCACCGTGCGCTGGAAGTAAGGAGGGGTGTATGTTCAGGACCCGCCCGTTCATCCAAGGCTGAATTTCCAGTAGTCGCAGGTATCCACAAAGGCATATCAAGTCGGGCTTGGTTTCTTCAAGCCATGTGTTCACGCGAGCATCACCTTCATCATTGCTCAACCCTTGTGTTTTTGCAATTGCGACTTCAATATTTCTATCTGCAAGACGATCAATGCCCGTGATACCATCTCTTGAAGCAATTGCAATAGTGATGTTTGCATCAAGTTCTCCTCGATCAATGTAATTTAATAGGTTGACAACAGTGCGCCCGCCACCACTGAAAAGCACTCCAATCGAAATTGTCACGTATTGATGTCCTTTGGTTTGACTGTTGGCGGTCCGGAAAACGGAATCGCTTTTCCATGTTCGCTAACGCTGACCATTGTGAGTGTTGCTTCGGTAACAATAACATGATCACCGCTATCGAATCTTTCGGCTTCAACTTTGATGTCAACAACAACAGAAGAAGTCCCTTTTTTAGAAGTTTGGGTAATGAAACGAACAACATCTCCAATATAGACTGGCTCTTTGAAATCAACACGATCAACCGAAGCCGTCACCCACCGATGCACGCCGTGCCGTCTCGCTTCTACGAACGCAGATTGGTCAATATAGGAAAGAATGATGCCGCCGAAGATCGTGCCATAGATGTTTGAATCTCGTGGCATCATGATGACGCTAAGTGCAGTTGTAGGTGTTGATGTCATACTCGGTATCATCGCTCTTCGAGCAAAAGTCCGCAAGCGAATAAGTTCCACCATTTTACTCTATCCTCGATTGTTCCAAGCATCGTATCGGGAAGAAACTGCACTACTTCAGGTGTAAAGATGCGAGCTAGTTCCACTGGATGCTCAGGATATTGCCAAAGATTGTCGGTGGCCGATTCAACTAATAATTGTAAAAATCCGCCGTTATCGACAATTAGCCCAGCAAGAAAAATATCTGGATTAATGAAACCATCATCCTGGTGCATTGACCTCCAAGCAAGGACTCCATTTTTATTACTTAGTATGTTTGCGAGGTGTTGCATGTGTGGATCGGAATCGGTGTGTTCAATTGTTTCGTGTTCTAGTCCTTGAAGCAAGAGTGATACTTTTCTTTGATCCGCGTCAATACTGTTATTCCATGATGTGATGCGCACGTGCTTTGTGTGTTTATGCATGGATAACGTTGCCAGAAGGACACTGCCATCTCGATCACGGAGGGGCATCGTTGTGAGTGCTTTGGCGCAAGCATGTTCGAGGGATTTGCAGTGCAGTGATGCAAGACGTCGAAGCCAAGGAGCAACTTCAACCTCGCAAGCAAGTTTGAGCTGTGTTGGGTTTGGCGGAATGCTATTTTTGTTTGAACGCCACCATTTTACTGACGCAAGAAGCGTGGGATTAAGTTTGAACTTTTCGAGTTCATCTATTCGTGATTCTCGAAATGCACATTTTACAAGTGTATTACTTGCAGCGTTGACAACTCGAACATCTCCTTGAAGTAGTGGACTGAGTCTAACGACAAGCGAATCAAATGATTCATGTTTCACTTTTTCAATTCCGTTGAGTTGGTCAATCGTAGAAGGTGATGACAGAAGTACTTGAATATTTTTCTCTGTTACTTTTTGATGCGAAATCCACGCGCCGCCGATAGCAGAAAATATAATTGTGATTGCAAGTGATAACAGAGACATGTATTTCATGTGGTACGTAGTAGTGTACGTGTAATTCTCGTGACCCTATTGAATTCGTTCAGCAAGCACGCACATTAATGCTGCAGAGGTTGTTGCGTCATAACCATGTACGCCCCATGATGGTTGCCCAAGGAGTGCGTTGCGAATGTCACCATCTAAGAAAATAATTTGTCCATCGCCAACTTGCATGACAAGGGGTGGAGCGAGTGGTAATCGTTTGAGTTGTGTTAATCCTCGGATCCCAATGGGTTGTATTTTTGTCAGTAAATCATGGTCTGGTTCTATTAGCGTTGAGAGTTGCTTTCCAATGAGTAAACGCAATGTAGATGAGAATTTACCGAGACCTCCAATCGGTTCAACAAGTACGATTGAGCCCGATTTCGCTGTGGAAATGATGTCATTTGCTATTTGCTCTGTTGCTTCTTCTTCACTGATTCCACCAACAAGGACAATGGATGGCCCCACAATAGCCGTGAGAAGTTTTGATTTGATCCCAAGTAGCCGCAACCCATACGACTCGAAGTCCCATTTTCCTGCATGCGAAGCGAGTACAAAATACTTTGCAACAAGTCCATTTTTTTGATCCCAAAGCCGTGTGTTCCACTTCGATAGTTCTGCTGCGCCGCAACATATATTAATAAGTGCTTTTGAAAGTTGAGTAATTTTTTGTTCTGGATATTTTCTGGGATCACTTCGAACAAGAATGATTCGATCACGAAGACCATCGTGCCAGC
>CAWLAZ010000214.1:0-2693 GCA_963854955.1 Phycisphaerae bacterium
AATTCCACAATATATAGCGCTTGCCGTTATTGCTGCAATGCTCTGCAATACTTGGCTTTAGTACCTCATAAAGCAGTATTTAAATACCCCTCGGGTAATTAAATGCTTGCGTGATTTAGCTGAAGCATGATTTAGGCAGTGGGGTCGATAATTCCGCCAGCAGTTGGAGCTTTTGGGGCAGTTTCGCCAAGGCCTCCGGCAGCCATAGGATTGTTTGCTCCATCTTGCATTTGAGCCGCAACAAGTTGCGCGATTTGAACAAAACGGTTTTGCAACTCTTGCGTGAGTTGTTTTAGTTCTGTTACTTCTTCTTCGGAAAGATTGCCGTCAGTTTTAGCCACAAGCATATCGAGGAGGTCGATGGTAAATTTTGAACCCTCAAGATCAACCATAACGCCGTTTCCAGAGGGGTCTTGGTGCATGCCAAGCCCCATGAGTGCCTGTGAGGCAAGAATGCCAAGCAGCCCACGGAAATTTGGTTCAGGCATTTTTTGGTCTTCTGTTTTTACTTCTGCCTTGATTTCTGCTTCGCTTAGGCGATTTTTTTCGGCTTGTGCTTCAGTTTTCCAATCGCTGTCGATTTGGATTTCAGGTGTTGGTTGTTCTGGGGATGTATCGGTGGACATGGGGAGCTCCAAAAAAAGTAGAGAGAGAAAAGGTGTATTCAGACATTATACGACACTTCTGCTCGTACAATGCGCTGTACGTATGGTGCGATGGACTGCAATTATTGTGTTTGCTTTTGTAACTGGTTGTACAACCCAGTTGCAGGTGCTTACTGAACAAACGAATATTATTCAAGTATCAGATTTTTCTACAGAAAAAGTTGACGAATATGCTCTAGTTGATGAACAATTAGGCACGGAAGAAATAGATGCTCGAGTTGAAGTTGCTGTGGTTGCCGTCGAAGAAGAAGTCTTTGTATCCGACACAAATCTAGCCATAATGCCAGAAACAGTGGGAGTTCCAGTCACCATCGAAGCGCTTGTTGGGCAGGTGAATGGACGACCTGTCTACGCGAATGCTGTGCTCGCTCCAATTTCTGATCAACTTCAAGCGGATGCAAAAAAGATGAGTCGTTCGAAGTTTTCAGAAGCAACCCGAAGATTGTTGTATTACGAAGCCGAAGGCATGGGGACAACCATTCGAGGTGGTCGCATGTACGAATTAGTCATCACTGATTTGTTGCTTTCGGAAGCACTCGGCAATATGTCAAAAGAGCAATCGTACGGTGTGTTCGCAATGCTCGGTCAAATGCGACAAAACTTAGCATCTTCGCAGGGCGGTAGCCAAGTGCAGATGCGCCAAGAAATTGAAGAACAAACAGGAATTTCAACAGAGGAATTCCTCGTTATGCAACGGGATCAAATATTGATTGATGCATTGCAACGGCAGAAAATTTGGCCAAAAGTAAATGTGACTTGGCGAGATATACAACGAGAATTTGAAAAACTATCAAGTAATCAATCCGTTCCTACGGCAGAAATGGATGCGAGTCGCGTGCAAGAAATCCTTCGAAATATGCAGATCGGAACGCCACTGAAAGACATTACTGCTGCAAAAGGATCCATTACACTTGGTAAAATTCGACTTGCTAAAGACGACGAACGCATTCAGCAAGTTAACGATGCGCTGGCCAATGGCTTGCCATTTAAAGAAGTAGCGCTGATGGTTGAAGAGCGAAACAATGGTGTTTGGGATTCATTTGTGTTGGATAGCGATGGAATCGCTGGCATTAGTATTGCTGATGCTTTTAAAGAAAAATTACTTTCGGTAGAAACAGGTGATGTTGTTCCTGCTTTTGAATTTGGATCAGGCGTTTTTTGGATTACTGTTTTAGAAATAAAAGAGCCTGTTTCTTTGTATAACCGAAGCATCCAAATTGCATTACGGAACGTGTTGCGATGGATGCAATTTAATAAAGAGAAGAGTCGATTTGTAGACTCGCTTTGGGGAGAAGGTAGTCTTGAAGAAGTTAAGACAATGGCTGATCGAGTTACGAATATTGCTATTCGCCGATTTCAACAATAAACATCTCACTTTCCAACAACGGGCACAATACATTGGCGTGCTTGGAGAACGGCATGCAAGGAAATATCTGAAACACAAGGGCTGGCGATGCATTGGAAAAAACATTCGCTTTGGGAATGATGAACTCGACATTTTGGCCGTAAGCCCAGATGAGCGAACCCTTGCTATTGTCGAAGTTAGGTCAACGGCGCAAGAGAATAAACGACCAGAAACGACAATAGGAAATTCAAAACGCAAGGCATTGGTGAGGATGGCTAAGCAGCTTCGAGGTAAAGCAGAACATGCTAATTGTGTTGTACGGGTGGATTTAATCACCGTGCGGTTTGTTGGCGGAGCAACTAAAGTTGAACATTTTGAAGGGATTTTACCGCTTGAAAAATCAAGAAGTTTTTCATGATTTTTCGTTCCTTTTGCAAGATGTGCAACAATAACACGTTTAACAGCATCTTTAAAGGAGATTCTCTATGTTAAATAAATTCTCATTAGTTACCCAAGTCATTGCTGTAGCACTATTTACAACTGCATCGCTGGCTCAGCCATCAGGTCGAAGAGGTGGTGGTGGATTCTCATCCATGATGAGTGGTGGCGGGATGACTCCCGATTATATGTTGCGCGATTTGCAAAAATTTAAAGAAACATTTGTTCTAACAGAGGATCAAATG
>CAWLAZ010000215.1:0-2690 GCA_963854955.1 Phycisphaerae bacterium
AACAGAAACCTGCGAACCATCTCGATCATCTTCTTTAAATCCAACTACTTGCGGAATAATTTCGCCCGCTTTCTCAACAATAACAGTGTCGCCAACACGGATATCTTTACGAAGTATTTCATCAATATTGTGCAATGTTGCATGCTGGACTGTTGTCCCTGCAAGTTGAATTGGGTCCATTGTTGCCCTTGGTGTCAAGGTTCCATTTTTACCCACTTGCCAATGCACGGCAATTAATTTCGTAAGCCCCTGCGCGGCAGGATATTTAAACGCGATGCACCACCTCGGGGCTTTCGAAGTAATACCAAGTTCCTCTTGCAACGCGAATGAATTGACTCGAATCACCATGCCATCTATTCCAAATCCAGTGGATTGACGCAAAGAAGCAAAATCCTCCACCGATTTACTGATCGCTTCGGATGAATGACAAATCGTAATTTGTTCTGAAACCGGAATCCCGAATATTTGTATTTTCTCAACAAATTCAAACCATGTTTCAGGGCACGTACGCCACTTTACTTCTCCTTTGCCGTGCGCCAAAAATGCAAGCTTTCTTTTTGCCACCGTTTTTGGGTCTAGACTTTTTAGTGTGCCCGCCGTTGCGTTACGTGCATTTGCAAACAATTGTTCGCCTTCCAATGCACGCTTTGCATTGATCTCTTCAAAACTCTTGTTTGGCATAAAAATCTCACCACGAATTTCTAACACTTCAGGGGCATCACCACGCAATTTCAATGGAATAGATCGAATAGTTTTCACTTGTGCGGTAACATCATCGCCGCGTTCACCGTCGCCTCTTGTTACACCCGAAATCAACAACCCATTTTCATATCTAAGCGAAATAGCAACGCCATCAATCTTTGGATCGCAAGTGCACGCAACAGCATTTCCAAGTTTATCGTGCCAGCTTTTAAGGTCCCCCGCCGTGTACGTATTATCTATGGATTGCATAGGCAAAACATGAGGAACAGTCTCAAACCCAGAAATGGGCTCGCCGCCGATTCGCTGGGAAGGGCTATTTGAATCAAAAAACTCAGGATGCTTCTTTTCAAGAGAAACCAACTCGACAAGAAGCCCATCGTATTCGGAATCCGCCATCGTTGGCATTGCATCAACGTAATAGGAAAAATTTGCTTGTTCGAGCAATTTACTGAGTTCTTTGATTCGACTTTGAGCCGTCATTATGTAGAGGATAATGCGGTTCACCCAACTCTGCCGATAACTGGGCTGTGACTTTACTGCGAACTTCTATTTTTATTTTACTTACCGCATCTACAATTGCCCAAGCCGATTTGCAATCTGATGTTCAAAAAATCGTAAATTCGGCAGAATTACATAAAGGGCGTCCTGGCATTTGCCTTATTGATACTTCGACAGGAAACACAATTGTGCAAATCAGCGCGAACACTGTCATGATTCCTGCGAGCAATCAAAAGTTGCTCACCACTGGAGCCGCTCTGCACATACTTGGGCCATCGTTTGAATTTCAAACACTCCTTGTACAAAAGGAAGACAATCTAACACTCCTTGGTGATGGGGACCCAACGATTGGTGACGCTGAACTTCACGGGCTTATCGATTGGAAAAGCGAAAATCAATTTCTCGACAAAGAACTTCAACCATGGGTCGATGCTGTTGTTGCCTCTGGAATGACTGAAATAAAAACATTATTTGTCGATGATCGAATTTTTGACCAGAACTTTGTGCACCCTTCGTGGCCCGCAGACCAAATAAATAATTGGTATTGCGCGCAAGTTTCTGGACTCAATTACCATTTGAATGTTGTTCATTTTTATCCTTCCCCTCGAAGTGGCACAACAGCATTCCTTGGCGACATTTCGCCTCGCATGAAATGGGTTGCCTTTGGAAACAATACATCTTCAAAAATAGGCAAAAACAATGGGTCTTCTTTTTGGGTTGCCCGACCTCCCAATTCGAACAAAATGACCGCGCGTGGCAATGTCAATTCCACGCATAAATCGCCAGTAAAAGTCGCGTTCCACAATCCTGCTCTTGTCTTTGGAAAGACACTCGCTGATGCACTTCGTGCCCATGCAATAAAAGTTAACGAAGTGAAACAAGTCGCGCAGGATTCACCACCAACAACGGGCAAAGTTATCTTTTCCAATACAACACCTTTACAAACAGCGTTAAAACGAAGCAATACCGATAGCCATAACATGTATGCTGAATCAATACTTAAAAGAATATCAGCGCAAGCAACAGGAAGACCAGGCACGTTTGACGAAGGGGCAACTGTTATTGAAGCAGTCATCAATCAACGTTTAAACGAATCCATGCGAGGCGTTGTTGTCGCCGACGGTTCTGGGATGAGTCGAGAAAACCGAATCAGCCCAAAGACACTTGCAAGATGGCTCGCTTCTTTTGACCTTTCGGACCCAGCGGGTAAATCGCTGCTCGAGTCTCTCGCAACTCCTGGACATGGCACACTTGACACCCGCTTTAAAGACATTCCATTGGGCGATGCTATGGTGCACGCCAAGAGTGGCTATCTACGTGGCGTGTGTTCCCTAAGTGGATATATAACATTCAAACACCGAGCGCCTATTGCCTTTTCCATCATTGTCAATGATGTCAAAGGCACTGTCCGAGGCGCAAAGAAAATGCAAGAACGAATTATCAAATCAGCAATTAAATACGCCACTGAATCAGATTGATTGCTTAATGAA
>CAWLAZ010000216.1:0-2681 GCA_963854955.1 Phycisphaerae bacterium
TACCCAATTTAATACTCGCTTCAACACATTGATGAGCGGAATGTCGCCCATCTTCAAATCAGTAATTACAATTCCTTTTAAATCCGCTTGCTTCATATCAAGCGCTTTGCTCATTCGGCTCCAATCGATAAAGTAATTTAACTCGATTCGTGCTTCATCCATTATTTCTTCAAGTGCATCTTCGAATGTTAACTCATCAAAGTCATGTCCAGAATTAGTCGAACGATCCATGGCAACAATAATCGCTCGGTTCTCAAATGATTCATTAAAACCTGAGGATGCATTCGCTCGACGCTCAGATAATTCAAGCCACTCGTTTGGATATGTCATTAAACCATTTGAAGAGTAGTCGCTATCGCCACCGGTGCTTGGAGTAGGTGCAATTAATGCGCCTTGGTTTCCCACTTCTTGGTCAGTATAACTGTACTCTTTATCCCGTTTATTTTTATCGTATTGTCGGTAAATAATTGTTTGTTTAAGAATATCGCGAAGTGCTAGTGCTCCGGCATTGTGCTCGTCCATAAAGAGTATTTCGTTCAAAATGTCGAGCGCTTGCACATACTTGTGCTCAAGTTGTAGCTGACGAACACGCTTCATGTTGTTCAAAATGTGTTGTGATCTCTTTTTAGCTTCAGCCGATTGGCGATCTGCTTGTGCAGCACTTCGTTCCGCTGCTTCTTGCAACAAACGTTGTTGTTGCCATTGCTCATTTTGTTGGGCTATTTGAGCCAAAAGAGTTTTAGCGGAGGTTATTTTCTGGTTGAATTCAACTTCAGAAAATAAACTTCGGTCGTTTCTTTCAAGTCGCACAATTGCGCGTTCCACTTGACGTCGCGCAAAATCAAAATCTTGTCGCATAAGTCGTTCTTCTGCGGAGCCAATCGCTGCGTCAAACATTGCTCGCGCGGCTTCTCGTTCCATTTGTATTTGTTTTTCATACTGGTCAAGAAGTGGGCCTTGGTCAAGCATGGAGTATGCGTACTGCAGACCATGCAAAATTGCTGGGTCGTTAGGTAAATAACTGTTTGCTTCTAGAAACTTTGATGCCGATTCGCGCCAGCGACCAGCCTCAGCAGCAGCTCTTGCTTCTGCAGCAAGGGTGTTTCCCAATTGAAGCTGCATTTGTAACGCAGCTTTTTGATCAATGATTGCTTGTTCTTCTGCAGTAATTTTCGGTGACTCTGGAAGAACCACTTCTTCGATGATCACTATTTCTGTGAATTCTTCTTCTGGAGCTACTTCTTCTTCTATAACTTCTTCAACAATTTCTTCTTCAACTTCTTGCGGCGTGTCTGGAATGACAACGTCATCGACTTCCTCAACAATAGGTTCTTCTATGGGTTCACTTTCCTGTGAATATGCTGGAGCAACAATTGTTGAGGCAGCAACAAAAGCAGAAACGCAAACAAAGGTGCAAAGTGATTGCGAAACCAATGCGTGTATGTGAAGTCGATTACTAATACGGGTCATAAAACTCTCCAAAAGTTAACCTAAACTTGCAGCTTCAACAAAAAACTACAAACTGCGAGCGGGCATCATTGTGCCTAGAAATGCGCAGTCCCCCTTTGCTTCCCGAAACAAAAAGAAATGCCCCCACTTATAAGAAGCGTAGCGTACAAGGATAAAAGCCCTCCTGCAAGCACTTCAAGGTACTCTAAGCGATGTTTTCGAACTTCTTTTTATTGTGCAATTTGCGATGAATGCGATTGCATCAAATCCACAAATCGGCGAAATAGGTACGCGGAATCATGAGGACCAGGCGATGCCTCGGGATGAAACTGAACAGCCATGATGGGCAGAGTTTTATGTTTAAAACCTGCAACCGTGTCGTCGTTCAGGTGCCTGTGGGTGACAATACAATCTGCCTCTGCAAGCGAGTCTGCATCGACGCAAAACCCATGATTTTGGCTTGTAATCTCAACCTTTCCGGTTTCTAAGTCCCGAATAGGATGATTTGCACCTCGATGCCCAAAAGGTAGTTTCCATGTTGTGGCACCAAGAGCAAGGGCAAGCATTTGATGCCCAAGGCAGATACCAAAGGTCGGAACTGTACCTGCAATCTGTTTCAGGGTTGAAATCGTTGATTTTACAGCAGAGGGATCACCTGGGCCGTTAGATATGAACAACCCATCTGGGGCATGCGAAAGGATTTCTTCTGCTGTTGCGGTATTAGGAAGCGAAAGTACCTCACAACCGACTGAAGTCAAGTGCTTGTAAATACTGTCTTTAACGCCACAATCGAGCGCAACTACCTTCCAAGTGTTTGCGGAAAAACCAGTATGCATATCCCATTCTTCTAAATTTCGTGTCCATGTTTCCGGCTCATCACACGATGCTAGTGTTGCTAATTCTTGCCCAGACATAGACTTACTGCCTTTGGCTAGTTCGACAAGATGGGCGTCACTGAGGCCTGAATTTGTTGTAATCACACCTCGTAACGCACCTTCTGATCGTATTCTTCGAACAAGCGCCCTTGTGTCTACTCCCTCAATTGCAGGGATACCGTGTATTGAAAGCCATGAAGATAGGTCACTGTTAGAACGATAGTTAGATACCGTTCTTGATAACTCCCGAACGATAAATCCCGCTACTTGTGGCTTGCATGACTCGATATCATCATTATTTACCCCGTAATTCCCGATTTCAGGAGCGGTCATAATTAAAATCTGTCCAGAATAACT
>CAWLAZ010000217.1:0-2646 GCA_963854955.1 Phycisphaerae bacterium
GAATCTGACTTATTGAACCAATAACAATGATTAGTAACAATTTTCTGTATCCTAAATATGAACCAAGCCTCGACCTGGCCCTGGACTCGACCCTAAACCCGACCCTGAATGAGGGATTTTATTTTTCTTTGAGAATGATCTTTAGGACAAGCAGAGCAAGCTTATGCCGCCGATAGGGCTCATCCTTTAGAAATCGAACACCATCATGTTGAACAGGGGTGAAGCGACTTGGCATTGTGGGTGAATTATGTGGCACCGCTGGAGAGTTTTGCACCGCGTTGTTGACTAATGTTTCCGGATCCTCAGTATCTGCAAGCGTACTCAGTTGCCCAAGCATCAGAGATGGAATTTCTCCAATACTGTAAACCGTGCCCGCAGGCACGACTGGAAAGGATCCAAACTTAGTATCGATATACTTCGAATTTTTAAATACTGCGTACAGCCCACCAGATTTTCGTACATACACTCCGTCTTGCCCAGCAACTTTATAGAGTCTTTCAAATGATTGGTCTTGGCGCAAATCCAAAGGGGCTGAACGAAAGGAACTGCTTAGAGCGCCACTATCTTCAACACCGGCTTCCACTGGAATCAATTCAACAGGCGTGACCGGTTGCCAAACAACAACAAAATAAGCGACGAAACTAATCACTGAAGTGTGGTAAAACATCTTGAATTCAGTATAGTCAACTTTATGGGAACAGTGCTATCCATTAATGTATCAACAGGTGGAATTCCAAAAATTCCAGTTCACTCATGCGCAGTAACGTTTGATGGGCTCGAGGGCGATGGCCGCGATCACGACAAGCACTGCACGCGCGATAGAGCCATTAGCTTGATTGATCGAGAAATTCTTGATCAACTAACCATAGAAGGATATAAAGTTCCATGGGGAGCCGTCGGCGAAAACATAACTGTCGAACATCTACATGTTCAAACACTCGAACCAAATGACCGACTTGTTTTTTCAGGTGGTGTCGTTATTGAACTCTTTGAAAGCAGGAGACCTTGTTTTGTTCTTGACCCGCTTGGCGTGAATCTTAAGAAAGATATTGTTGGACGCTGCGGTTATTTAGCACGAGTCCTCACAGAAGGCCTTATCACCTCGGGTGAAACCATACAAATACAAAAAGCATCCGAGTAATGTGGCCGCACACGGTTGCTATTCTTATTGGTGGGCAAAGCAAACGGATGGGTGCACCAAAACACCTTGTTACACTTTCAAATGGGCGAACTATGCTTGAAGTAATGATAGAGTTTGCGCATTCACTTGCGAAACAAACTGTCATCATCGGCGGTGAAATTGAAGGGCAAACATGCATTCAAGATTTGCGAAATCAACATGGTCCAGTTGGTGGAATTGAAGCACTGCTGAACTCAAACATAGACTCAAACTATCTTGTTATTGGTTGCGACATGCCAACACTTTGTGAAAAAGATATTCTTCCGTTGTTAACAACAGACGATTGCACAGCGTTTTCCTTTGAAAACAAAATTTTAGGTTTACCCTTACACATCAACAAGAATGCAAGTAAAGTTTGCACTTCCTATCTTGATGCTGGTGGCCGTTCTATAAAAGGCCTAATCTCAAAAATACCGCACAAAATTATTTGTATTAATGAAAATCAATCGTCAATACTACAAAGCGTGAACAGCAGAGAAGATCTCGACAAGCTCGCCTTTGAATAGTGGTGTTCTTGATTCACAGTCAACCGTGGTTGATAGTATCTTGTTTACTTCGGGGAAATACATTGCGCAGTTTCCTTTAGTAATATCAATGCGACGAACCACCACATGCATTTCGCCTGATGGACCACGGACAATAACGGTATCGTTTTGTTTAACACCTAATGACCTTATATCTTCTTCATGCATCATCACAATGTCGCGGCGTTTTTGTCCTCTGAAGACATCTTCCTCTTCATACACAACTGTATTAAATTGCCCCTCGCTTCTAATTGTCATAAGTCGAAATTTTTCGTCATGCTGTACTTCTCGCAGTCGGATGCGATGCGCTTTCGCCTTTCCGTTAGGCGTAGCGAACAGGGGAGTATGAAAAGTTCGCCCAGGAATTTGATGCTCCTTTACAGCATTGAAACCTTGCAAACAAGCAGCAATCAAAGAACGAATTTCGTCATGATCTTTGTATGGTTCCCAATCAATTTTGCCGACGGCTTTACTCGCGAGGTGTACTATTATTTCTACCTCGCTCTTTGGCCCAATATGTCTTGGTGATCCACCAGAACTTCGTCGTACAAAATTGAACATAGATTCTTGGGTTGTTACTTGGGGTTCTTCGTCTCGCGCGAAGACCGGGAAAATAATTGTTTCTGCCCCTCGGCCAATACAATGCCCTTGATTTAAAGTGGTTGAAAGGTAAGTAACTTGTTTTACCTTTGACATTGCCTCCATGGCAAATCGAGTGTTTGGATTCGAGCCAACTAAATTACCGCCTAAACAAAAAACAAAGTCAACTTTACCCTCGTGTGCAGCTTCCATACCCGCCATCGTGTCAAAACCAGTGGTCGTTGGCAGCACAACATCAAGTTTCTTTTCTATTGCGCGAGCCATGGCTCCCTTTAACGCCGGAACAACACCAACCGAACCCATACCTTGTACATTTGAATGCCCTCGAAGCGGAAGTAAGCC
>CAWLAZ010000218.1:0-2632 GCA_963854955.1 Phycisphaerae bacterium
TGAAATCATCGCCTTGCTTGATCCTGCGACAATGATAACTTTTCCATCTTCTTTGTCTGCAGTGAATAACATGACTGCGCCATCGGGTCTTTTTGAACGAATTGAATCGAGTGCGATCATCATGGAATCTTTATCGCCCCCATTAATCGTTGCAACTATGACGTTGTGGTCAAGTTCAGATATAACGCGCGCCTGTTCAAGTACGCGATCTTTTCGAGAGGACGCAGCGTCTTTTTGAATAGACCTTACTCGGTCGTGGAGTAGTTTTAGTTTTTGTTTTGCTGTATGACGAACTGGTTGCGAAATTGAAAGTTCGTCAACTTGCTTAAGTAACTCCTCGTACGTTTCGAGAAATTCGCTGCTAGTAAGCTTAGTTGAATCGTTGATTTGTTGTAAGAGTGATTCCCCAGCAATATGCGATGCTTGGGCGGCAACTCCGGTAAGTGCGATGATCCGCCTTATCCCTGAAGCGAGTGCTTGTTCGTGCGAAATAATAAATCGCTTAGCATTGGCGCAACTTTTTATATGGGTTCCTCCGCAAAATTCTACAGAGCAGTTGTACCATTTTTCATTGTTCGGGTCATTAATCAATTCATCAACTGTTGCGCCGATGGAAACAACTCGAACTGGGTCAGGATATTGTTCGCCAAAGACAGCGCGAACGCCGTGAATATCTTGTGCGAAGTTTAACGGAACTTCTTTCGCATCGACAATGCAGTCTTGTGCAATGGCATCGTTGACGAGTTGTTCAACGCTGGCTACTTCTTCATCCGTCATTGCGTGTGCGTGCGAGAAGTCAAATCTAAGTCGGTCGTTGTCTACTAACGAGCCACGTTGTTGAACATCTTCACCAAGAATTGCACGAAGCGCATGGTTGAGCAGGTGGGTTCCGGTGTGATTTGTTTCAATTGCATGGCGTTGTTTTTCACGGACTATCGCGTTGACAACATCGCCAACCTGCAAAGTTACACCTGAAACACGTCCAACATGCAATACATAATTTCCATAGCGATGTGTTTCTTCGACAACGAAGTCACTTTCGGGTAATCCGTTTCTGGATTCTCGAATCAGGTGCCCGCGGTCACCAACTTGACCACCTTGCTCAGCATAAAACGGTGTTTTATTGAGAATGACACCAAAAAGAGTTGAATCACCCATTTCCCCAACAAGTTCTTTACCGTTCCAAATTGCTTTCACGGTTGATACGGTAACCCCGCGTCCATATTTTGCTTCATCGTTTGTGGCGTGTACGCTGATGCCCTCAAGCTTTCCAAGCACCTCAGGAGGAAGGTGCATTTTCATTTCATCCTCAGTCATTGCTCTTGAAGTTTCGCGGGCTTTTTCCATGAGCACTTCGTAACCGCTTCGATCTACAATTAAATTTTGTTCTTCCGCCATGACTTCAGTTAAGTCAATTGGAAAACCAAATGTATCGTGCAGTGTGAATGAGCTTTTTGCATCAATGAATTTTCCGTTCCCACTTTTTACCGCTTTATCAAAAAGTTCAAGCCCGCGGTCAAGCGTTTTGAGAAACGCTTTTTCCTCGTCAAGAATTATTTGCGTTATGTGTGCTTCGTTTTTTGTAATTTCCGGAAAGACTTCACCGAGTGTTTGGACAACAGCGGGAACAAGTTTGTATAACAACGGACCATCAACTTTAAATGTTTGGTGTGCATGTCTCACGCCTCTTCGTAAAATTCTTCGAAGAACATATTCGCGACCTGCAGATCCGGGACGACCACCATCGGCAATAGCAACGACAAGACAACGAACGTGATCTGCAAGCACGCGGTACGCAATGTCGGTGTGGTCTTCTAACTTGCCCGCATATGCAGGCGCACCTGTAAGTTTTGTAAGTAAATCAAAAATAGGTGTCCATAGATCTGTGTCATAATTGCTATTTTTTCCTTGTAAAACGCGAACGACTCGTTCTAAACCCATGCCAGTATCCACATGTTGATTTGGAAGCGGGGTAAGCACTCCGTCATCACCACGGTTGTACTGAATGAAAACCAAGTTCCAAATTTCAATGACGTCGGGGTCATCAAGGTTGACTAGATGACCACCATTTTTGTCGGGCGTAGAGTCGTAATGTATTTCACTGCACGGCCCGCAGGGTCCCGTGTTGCCCATTTCCCAGAAATTGTCTTTTCGGTCCCAGTGAGTAATATGCGACGGGTCGATATCGGTTAACTCTTTCCAAAGATTCTCTGCTTCAGTGTCTGGCTCGAGCCCATCTTTTTCATCGCCAGCAAACACAGTGACATAGATTCTGTCTTTCTCAAGTCCCCAGACTTCGGTAAATAACTCCCAAGCCCACTTGATTGCTTCTTCTTTGAAGTAATCTCCGAACGACCAATTGCCAAGCATTTCAAAAAACGTGTGGTGGTAGGTGTCTCTTCCAACATCTTCGAGATCGTTGTGCTTTCCCCCGGCACGGATACATTTTTGCGTATCCACAGCACGCGTGTAGGGTCTTGTGCCTCGACCAAGAAAAACATCTTTGAACTGGTTCATGCCAGCATTTGCAAAAAGCAGGGTTGGGTCATTATGCGGAACAACTGGGCTCGAAGGGACTTCAGTATGGCCACACTTATCAATGAAAAAGTCTAGATATTGTCTTCTGATGTCG
>CAWLAZ010000219.1:0-2615 GCA_963854955.1 Phycisphaerae bacterium
TAGAACTACTTGATTTTACGTCTGTAAGCGCATTGCACGAGTGTTGCACATAGTGCTTGCATCGAGGTGCCTGCATGATGTGCTGCCATCGGAACGAGGGAATGGTCGGTAAAGCCCGGCATCGTGTTTAGTTCAAGCAACCAAGCTCCGCGATCGTCGAACATGAAGTCGACGCGGGCTATGTCTCGAACACAAAGTTCGTTGTACAGAGAAACCGCATCTGCAACACAATTCGACTCAGGCAGTTGTGGATTGAAAATATAGGTAGTGTCATTCCGTTCGTATTTCGAAGAAAAGTCGTATGTTTCAATGTTTTCGGGGGTCACTATTTCAATTATTGGAAGGGGAGTTCCATCGATGATTCCAATAGTTATTTCACGACCTTGGATATACGATTCTGCGAGTAATATAGAGCGCGAAATTTGAAGTTGCTTACGTGTTCTAAGAACCTCTTCATTCGTTGTGCAAACGGCCATGTCAACACTTGAACCATCGTCCACGGGCTTGAGAATAAGGGGAAGAGCAAGTTCGCAGGGAGTATCGTGTGTTAATTCTTGCCAATTTGGCGTCTGTATTCCGATGGAACGGGCAATTTCTTTTGTTCGAATCTTGTTCATCGCAATCATTGATGACTGAGAATCGCTTCCTACAAAAGGAATGTTGGTTTGCTCAAGGAGTTTTTGTAATGGACCACCTTCACCGTAGGGTCCGTGCAAGACAGGAAAGAAAACATCTGCACTCATTTGTTGCAGCTCGTCAGTTGTCGTTGTATCCATGACGACTTCAGTTACAGTGAATTCATTTGCGTTTCGTAATGCCTCGGCAACGGCAGTTCCAGATTTGATGGAAACGCCTCGCTCTGCGTCTGGTCCACCCATGAGCACGGTGACAGCGATTTTGCTCATCGTTGTCTTTCTGGGTCGCGGGACCAAATGACGACTTCGTTCTGTAAAAGTATGCCCGTTTGATCAAGTACACGTTCTTGAATGTTTTTCATGAGTGTGATGACGTCCAGACCAGTTGCGTTTGCATTAGTCGTGATGAAATTTGCATGTTGCATGCTCACAGAGGCACCACCGACAGCGAGTCCTTTAAGGCCCGATTCATCAATTATTTTTCCAGCGGAAATTCTGGATTGGTCTTTTACAATTGGGTTTTTAAATGCACAGCCTGCAGAAGCATCCGCAAGTGGTTGTCTTGATTTTTTCCATGCAAATATTTCTTTTACAGTTGTTCGCAAACTTACAGGGTCGCATTCTTGTAGTTCAAACGTAGCGGAAAGAATAAGCGGGTCAACAATTCGACTTGAGCGGTAAGCAAAACGGAGTTCATCTTTTTTGTATGTAACCAATTCTCCAACGTTCGTTAAGCACGTGACCGTCGAAAGTGTATCGCTGATTTCACCGTACGTGCCACCGGCATTCATACGAATGGCGCCACCAATCGAAGCAGGTATGCCAGCCATTGCAGATAAACCGTCTAGACCAAGGCGCGCAGTTTCCATCACTGTTTTTGCAAGATCTGCTCCACCCATCGCATGCATGGCGTCTATAGAACCCTCTCGATTAAATCGAATTTTTGTAAAACAGGGGTTGTCAAGTTTTATAACGAAACCATCAACACCAATATCATCGACAAGTAAGTTCGCGCCTTTTCCCAGTATTTTGCAGGGTATTTCGTCGTCATGGCATCTTCGTAGAAGCAAAGACAGAGCATCTGCTGATCGTGGACGGATAAGCGCATCGGCTCTACCGCCGATAGAAAAATAGGTCATCAAACCAATTGGTGCGTCGAGCTCGATATCAACATCAAGGTCGTCAAGTAGTGTTGATCGGAATTCTGATGTCATAGAATTACGAAGAAATGTGTTCAGGGTTTGTAAGAGTATGCGCGATGTTCGTTACTGGTCCAGCACCCATGACCACAACAAGGTCGCCGTCTCTTGCTGTGTTTTTAACGTGGTCGACGATGTCACTGAAGTTGTTTATATGTTTTGCAGAGGCACCAAGGCCGGTAAGTTTATCAACAAGGTCTTGGGCCGATACTCGCTGTTGCTCTGCAATAGAATCACGAACGAAATAGATATGAGGAACGATAATTTCATCAGCACTCGCAAAACTTTGTGCAAATTGATTGAGTAAAAAACGAGTTCGACTGTGCTGATGTGGTTGGAAGACACATATAAGACGCTTGGGCAATTCTGCCGCTCGTAATGCTCGAAGTGTCATTTCAATTTCAGTAGGATGATGTCCATAGTCATCGTACACTGTGGCAATGCCACCATCTCGGCAAGCGAATGTGCCAAGGTTTTGCAATCGACGGTCAACACCTTCGAATTGTTCTAGGGGTTCAATGAGTTCTTCCCAATCAACGCCAAGTTTTGCAGCAAGGATTGCAGCAGCAGCAGCATTCAAAGCATTATGCGAACCTGGCATCTGGTTTGTCCATTGAATCGTCCACATGCCATCACGTAAAATGCCTACACGGCGGACACTTGGGTCAAACATTACTTGGTAATCAGCTTCGGGGTGGAACCCGAACGTTTCAACCTTACATGCAAGCCCCGGCGTGACGATGTTCCGATGCGCACCATCGTGCGCAATAAGTAGAAGACC
>CAWLAZ010000220.1:0-2607 GCA_963854955.1 Phycisphaerae bacterium
CAAAGCAAGCGGCAGGGGTGTTGCCTGTAATAATTTGCAACACGTGGACAGTTTGTTCATGGTTTCCAGTAATAGAAACGCTATGGGAGTCGCCTCGTGGTATTTGCGAATCGCTTCTATTTGCAATGTCGCCGACCTTGTCGCTGTTTACCGAGATGCCTTCAACAAGCCGTGAGTGGCTCTCTTGGTAGACGCCATTAACAAAAACAACAAAAGGGTTGTCACGGGCAATGTCGTATTTTTCAATCTCTGAAGGATCGACTTCGGTTGACGTAGAAAAATCAACTTTGGAAAGTGCCGAGACGTTGGTGTACATCCACGCTTCACTTTTGTGAAGTTTTTCAAATACAGAATTATCAATGCTCATCGTCATCATGAACAACAGCACTCGCTTCCGCAAGTTTCAATTCCTGCGTAGCCCTTTTCTTCAAGTTCTAGTGCTAGAGCTTTATCTCCGCTTTTTACAATCACGCCGTCTTTGAGCACGTGCACAAAATCAGGCACGATGAAATCAAGCAAGCGTTGGTAATGCGTAATGATGATAAACCCGCGGTCTGGAGTACGTAATTTGTTTACGCCTTCTGCGACAATTTTGAGTGCATCAATATCAAGCCCAGAATCTGTTTCATCCAACACGCCAAGAAGCGGGTCAAGCATTGCCATTTGGAAAACCTCTGCGCGTTTCTTTTCGCCACCAGAGAAGCCCTCGTTTACGTTTCTGTCGAGCAGGTCAATGTTTAAACTGACTGATTTTGCTTTTTCTTCGACCATGTCTAGGAAATCCATAGCATCGAGTTCTTCTTGACCGCGGTATTTGCGAATAGCATTGACTGCTGCTTTCAGGAAGAACTTGGTGGATACGCCAGGTATTTCAACTGGGTATTGGAATGCTAAGAAAACGCCAGCGCATGCGCGCTGGTCAGCTTCAAGTTCAAGAAGGTCAATGCCGTTAAACATGATTGAGCCTTCGGCGACTTCGTATGCTTCGTGTCCAGCGATGACGGATGCAAGTGTACTTTTCCCAGAACCGTTTGGCCCCATGATGGAGTGCACTTCGCCGGGCATAACTGTAAGGTTGATCCCTTTTAGGATTTCTTTGCCCTCGATGCTAGCGTGTAAGTTAATAATTTCTAATAGTGGGGTAGTCATTTGTTTTCTCTTTTTATCCAACGCTGGATTCTAAACTCACTTCAAGAAGTCGCCGTGCTTCGACAGCAAACTCCATAGGTAATTCTCTAAATACTTCCTTGCAGAATCCGTTCACAATCATATTGATTGCATCTTCAGTTGAGATTCCACGTTGATTGCAATAGAACAATTGGTCTTCGCCAATTTTCGAAGTAGACGCTTCGTGTTCTGCTTTTGCTGTTTTGTTTTTCACTTCGATGTACGGGAAGGTGTGTGCCCCGCAGCGGTCGCCCATAAGCATGGAGTCGCACTGCGTATAGTTGCGAGCATTTTCTGCACCTTTTTGTATGCGTACAAGCCCGCGGTAAATATTTTGGCCATGCCCAGCACTAATACCTTTAGAGATAATTGTGCTGCGAGTGTTCTTGCCAATATGAATCATCTTGGTGCCGGTGTCTGCTTGTTGGTAATTGTTTGTGAGCGCGACTGAATAAAATTCGCCAACGGAATCATCACCAAGCAAAATACAACTTGGATATTTCCACGTGACGGCAGAACCAGTTTCAACTTGCGTCCAAGTGATACGGCTTCGGTCGCCTTGGCACTTCCCTCGTTTCGTAACGAAGTTGTAAATACCACCAACACCGTTTTCGTCGCCTGGGTACCAGTTTTGTACAGTCGAATATTTGATGTCGGCATCGTCAAGTGCAATAAGTTCAACAACTGCAGCGTGCAATTGGTTTTCATCTCGCATTGGGGCGGTGCAACCTTCAAGGTAACTTACGCTTGCGCCTTCTTCAGCAATGATAAGCGTGCGCTCAAATTGCCCAGTAGATTTTGCGTTGATGCGGAAGTAAGTGGACAAGTCCATAGGGCACTTCACGCCTTTAGGAATGTACACAAATGACCCGTCCGTAAATACTGCACTATTTAGTGTTGCGTAATAGTTGTCGGAGTAAGGGACTATTGTTCCAAGGTACTTTTTTACAAGTTCAGGGTGCGAGTGCACTGCTTCAGAAATTGGGCAGAATATAATTCCAACTTCTTCAAGTTTGTCTTTAAATGTTGTGCCAACACTGACTGAATCAAACACTGCATCTACTGCAACGCCTGCAAGTGCAGCGTGTTCAGCGAGTGGAATGCCTAATTTTTTGTACGTTTCAAGAAGCGCTGGATCAACTTCGTCAAGTGACTTAGGACCATCAGCTAATGACTTCGGCGCTGAATAGAAAATAATCTCATCGTAGTTCGGTTTGTTGTACGTAAGATGCGCCCACTCTGGTTCTTCCATGGTGAGCCAGTGGCGGTACGCCCGTAAGCGCCATTCAAGAAGCCATTCTGGTTCTTTCTTTTTACCGGAAATAAATGCGATGGTAGATTCGTCTAGACCGGGAGGTGCAGAATCTGCTTCAATATCTGTTACGAAACCCCACTTGTATTTCTCTTTGAAGGTTTCTTTTAAGAGTGCAGTGTCTTCTT
>CAWLAZ010000221.1:0-2597 GCA_963854955.1 Phycisphaerae bacterium
AGCAACATCGCATGCCACGAAGGTGCCGTTTTCTGGAAGAACTTCTGCGATGGCAAGGGCACTTGCGCCTGTGTACACGCCAATTTCCAACGCATGAACGGCGCCAATAGATCGAGCAAGAAATGCCAAAAACTGAAGTTGTTCTGGGGAAGTCAACATTTCGCCGTCCTCGAGCTCTGAGGTGGTTTCGCAGATCGACTTCATGGCGTTCGAAGGTCTGCATGCATGTGTTTGCAACCAGCGTCGCATATTTTCTTTAAATAGAATGGATTGGTTTGACATGGTGTCCATACTACACAATAAGTTTGGGGTTTAGGTAGAATACGAGGTTCCCATCACTTTTTGAAGGACCCTCTTATGCTCCATACCGCTGACCCAAATTTACGAAATGTTGCCATCATTGCGCACGTTGACCATGGAAAAACCACATTGGTCGATTCAATGCTCGCGTTTTGCGGAGCTATGGAATTGAACAGAGATGAAGCAGAGTGTATTCTTGACTCCGATCCGCTTGAAAAAGAACGCGGAATTACAATTACATCAAAAAACTGCGCAGTGACTTATCGACCTAAATCAGGCGACCTTGCAAACGAAACATGCCGCATTAATATTATTGATACGCCAGGTCACGCAGACTTTGGTGGCGAAGTTGAACGTGTTTTGAAAATGGCAGATGGCGTGTTGCTTCTAGTTGATGCGTTTGAAGGACCAATGCCGCAAACACGCTTTGTACTTGGCAAAGCTCTTGAACTTGATCTGCCTATTATTGTTGTTGTCAATAAATGCGACCGACCCAATGCGCGCGTAAATGAAGTTTTGAACGAAGTGTTTGACTTGCTTGTCGCACTTGGAGCAAGCGACGAACGTTTGGACTTCTTTGTAATTTATGCTTCAGGTCGCGATGGTTGGTCAAGTGAAGATGAAGACGCGACTGAAGGAGATATGAAGCCTTTGCTCGATGCAATAATGTCGCATCTACCATCACCAGTAGGGTATGCCGATGTTCCGCTTCAAATGCTCATTGCCAGCTCAGATTATTCGCCGTATTCAGGGCGAATAGCCATCGGAAGAATTTTGTCGGGTGCACTTTCAGCAGGGCAAGCAGTGACTGTTTGTCATGCAGGTGGAAACCGTATGGCGAAGGCACAAAAAATTTATCGTTTTAAAGATCTTGGTCGAGTACCTGCCGAACTGGTTTCAGTTGGCGATTTATGCGCAGTCGAAGGCATTGGCGATTTTGAAATTGGCGATACCATTGCTTGCCCTGAACAGCCAAATCCAATTGCGCGTATCGCCGTTGATGAACCAACATTACATATGCTTTTTCGTGTCAATGATTCTCCAAACGCAGGGAAGGCAGGCAAATTCGTAACATCGAGGCAGATTTCAGATCGCCTTCAGCGTGAATTGCGCAGTAACTTAGCACTTCGTGTTGAAGCGGGCGATACTGCAGATGAATTTAAAGTTTCAGGGCGTGGCTTGTTGCACCTTGGAATTCTTTTAGAAAATATGCGTCGAGAAGGGTACGAACTTACCGTTGGTCGACCGCAAGTTATTGAAAAAGTAATTGATGGCGTAAAATGTGAGCCAATCGAGATGCTTACAATTGATGTCGACGACACACACGTTGGCGCTGCAATGGAATTGCTCGGCATTCGTGGTGGTGAAGTTCAATCACTCGAACAACGCGGTGACCGAATGCACATTGAATGTGAAATTCCAGCGCGCGGTTTAATTGGTTTGCGAAGTCATATGTTGACCGCAACCAGTGGTGAAGCGGTGATGTATCACTGCTTCCAAAAGTATGCGCCAACAAGAACAACAATGTACCGCCGGCCAAACGGAGTGCTTATTGCAACTGCTCCCGGTCAGGCGACAACGTATGCGATGTTGAATATTTCTCAACGAGGTATACTCTTTGTAGAACCACAAGACATCATTTACGGCGGGCAGATTGTGGGCGAAAATTCACGGGATAATGATCTTGACGTAAATGTCATCAAAGGCAAAGCGTTTTCAAATGTACGTGAAGCAAACAAAGAAGCAACGATTGTGCTTAAAGCGTCTCGCGAATTCACTTTGGAATCTGCGCTTGAATATATTCAAGACGATGAACTTGTCGAGATTACACCAATTGACATTCGTGTTCGCAAGAGGGAACTAAGCGAATCACGGCGAAAGCAAATAGCACGTAAGAACAAGTAACGTTTATGGGCAGTCGCCCCAGTTTGCTATAAGGTCAAGCAGGTCGGCTACGTTTACATTGCCATCTCCGTTTAGGTCTTCATTGCATCCAGCGCATGGTCCCCATGCACCGATGAGTTGCAAAATGTCGGCAACGTTGACGGTACCGTCTTCGTTTGCGTCGCCGTTGCACTTGAATTGCAAATCGATTCGAAGAGTTTCTGAACTGATAAGGTTGATGCCAAACCATCCGATGCCTTGCAAATTAACATCAAGCGTAGTTTCTGCGACGGTGACTCTGTTTGCTGCGTGAGGATCAACAAGATGGTCAACAGACCAATCAATCAGCACCTGCGAGAATCCGAGGTTTCCAACAAACTCGCCAATATGCTGCACTGGATTATTATTCGAAG
>CAWLAZ010000222.1:0-2550 GCA_963854955.1 Phycisphaerae bacterium
ATTTGAATGCGGATTATTCTTTGCACACAATATGTACAAAGAATACGGGGGTGCGCCCTCAGCAGGTGTCATCACCACAATCACGCATGTAGGCGGGAAAAAATGCATGATTATTGCAAACGACGCTACGGTAAAAGCAGGCGCGTTTTTCCCAATGACATGCAAAAAAATTATACGCGCACAAATAATTGCAGAGAATGCTCGGTTACCACTTCTGTATCTTGTTGACTCAGCAGGCGTTTTCCTCCCACTCCAAGAAGATGTATTCCCAGACACCGATGATTTTGGACGAATTTTTAGAAACAATGCAGTCTTTTCAGCAAAAGGCATTTCGCAAATTGCTGCCATCATGGGCAACTGTGTTGCGGGCGGTGGTTACTTGCCTGTGCTTTGCGACACACTTCTAATGACCGAAGGCAGCGGTCTATACCTTGCGGGACCAGCGCTTGTTAAAGCAGCCATCGGACAAGAAGTCAACAACGAAGACCTTGGCGGCGCAGAAATGCACGCAGAAGTTTCCGGAACGATTGACTTCCTCGAACCCGACGATGATGCATGCATTAAAAGAATGCAAGCTCTCGTCCACAGCGATATGTCTGTGCACCCCGTCAGTGAACCTCCGTATGAGGTTGTTGGCGCATCTAGAAAATCTGAAGACATTGACACTGTGTTTAAGTCTGCATCGAATGAACAATACGACATGAACGAATTGCTTTCGTGCATTGTTGATGATGAAAGTTATAACGAATACAAGGCTGACTACGGTCGCTCCATGGTTTGCGCCTACGCGCGCATCGGCGGTTGGCCATGCGGCATTGTTGCAAACCAGCGGTGTCTTACACAGAAAAAAATGGCAGGCGGAAAAGCAGGTCCATCCACCGCCATGAATATGCCCGCTGTCATTTACACTGAAGCGGCCGACAAAGCAGCGCGGTTTATCATGGATTGCAACCAAAAAAGAATCCCAATAATCTTCGTCAACGACACCACCGGTTTTATGGTTGGACGAGACAGCGAGCAAGCAGGCATCATTCGCTCTGGCGCAAAAATGGTAAATGCTATGAGCAACAGCATCGTTCCAAAGATTTCTTTGATCGTAGGAAGCAGTTACGGCGCTGGGCATTACGCCATGTGCGGTCGTGCGTTTGATCCATTCCTCACAATCGCGTGGCCAAACGCGAAGTACGCGGTTATGGGCGGCGCGGCAGCGGCAAATACATTGCTTCAAATTGATATCTCAGCCCGTAAACGCCGTGGGGAAGAAATTGATCCCGAAGAGAGCAAACAATTACTCGCTGCTATCGCTGCGAGTTACGAAGAACAACAAGATATTTTCTATGGCGCTGCCCGCGGTTGGATTGATCGAATGATTGACCCACAAGACACACGTCAAGAATTAATTAACGCGCTGTCAATTGCTTCGACTTTTGAAATAGCCAACGACTATAAAACTGGCGTGTTGCAAACATGAAAATCTCCCTTGAAGGGAAAACTATTGTTATTACAGGAGCAAGCAGTGGCATTGGCGAAGCAACCACGCGCGCGTGCGTACACGCAGGAATGCGATGTGTTATTACAGCTCGCAGAGAAGAAAATCTCAAACAACTTTGCGATGAACTTGGCGAAAGGTGTACGTATGTTGCTGGCGACGTAACAGAGGAAGGATTCAATCAACATCTTCTTCATACAGCAGGAGATGCGTACGCCATTTTCGCTAATGCTGGCTACGGGCTCGACCAGAAACTGGTGGACTACAACATGGAACAATTTCAAGCACTGTTCAAACTCAATGTATTTTCTGCGATTGAGCTTGCATCACTTGCTGCTCAACAAATGATCGAGAAGAAAAGCGGTCACATAATTTTAAATGCTAGTTGCCTTTCTAAATTTTCTGTTCCTAGTAATTCTGCCTATTGTGGGAGCAAAGCAGCGCTTGAAGCGATTGCTAAATCGATGCGGATCGAGTTAAAGAAGAGCAAGGTTTTTGTAAGCACCGTGCACCCAATTGGCACAAAAACGGAGTTTTTCAAAGAAAGCTCAATGCGCAGCGGCACTGAATTTTCAGAGTTTGAACAAAACACACCAGCATGGCTCATGCAAAAACCCGAACGTGTTGCCAATGCCGTCGTTAAATGCTTGCGTAAACCAAAGCCAGAAGTTTGGACAAGTTTTCCAATACGTTTTCTTAGTGTTGCGTACTCAGCGCTACAGCGATAATACAAACACTCATATACTCGCAATAATTTTACGATGTCAACTGATTGATGCCAATGGTACGCTTACTCTGTTGACCAAGGACGAATGTCTATTGACCATTCTTTTGGATTTGGAGTTTCGATGTTCAACAAGGCCGAATCGACTTCACTCAACGCATCTACTTGTATATTTGTAAGTCGGCTTACTCGCTTAGTGCCGTCATCTTCTACCGTGCGAACGCCAACGGGTAACCAAGAAACAGAATCGTAAAATAAATCAATATATTCCCACTCGTCTTCTGTTTTTGGAACAAGGTGAAGGCCGACAACTGTATCGGAAAGTTTTGAAAGTGGG
>CAWLAZ010000223.1:0-2540 GCA_963854955.1 Phycisphaerae bacterium
AATGCGCCAATTGCGCACATAGCGCATCACTTGCAATTGCGCAGGGGCGAGTTGCCGGCGAATCGGCTTGTGGGCTTGACGCGCATGTCGACTCGTCATTTATTCCACAGGTTGCATGGACGGATCCTGAAATTGCACAAGTCGGTTCTTTTGACCACGAAACAATCGTCGTTCGTTGGGGAAACAGCGGGCTTGCAGTTGCGCTTGGTCAACAAAATGGGGTCACACTTCTTGGGTATGAAAAAAAATCACAAGCCATCACAGGTGTTGGTATCGTTGGTGCTGGTGCCACTGAAATGATTTCCGAAGGCGTTCTTGCTCTTGAAATGGGCGCAACGCTGTACGACCTTGCAACGACCCTTCGCCCGCACCCTACTCGCAGCGAATTGCTCAGTGAAGCTGCCCGCACCGCCCTCTCCACCATTTTATCACCCGAGTGTAATTAATTTATCTACCCGCGGTAGATAAATGGCGGTGAAATGCTCGGTCCACTCGGGGTCGATTAAATTACTGTTTATGTTTTGGGGCGTGATCGGTGTAGGGAACGCGCTTTCGATCCGCTTCAACTTCAGTTAACGGCTCGCACTCAATACATGTTTCGTTATGTCGGCCCGCAAGGTGTTGGTAAATACGAGTGCCTTCGCTTTTCCAAGCAATCGCTTGTTCGTCGAGATCCTTGATGACTTTTGCTGGGCAGCCCGCAACAACAACATTAGGAGGGACTACCATTCCCGCTTTGACAAATGCCATTGCTGCAACAAAACTGTTTTCGCCAATCACTGCACCATCCATCACCACCGCATTCATGCCGACCATCGCATTCTTTTTAATGATACAACCATGCAACACCGCACCGTGCCCAATGTGCCCGTCTTCTTCAACGATGGTGTCATCGCCTGGAAAACTGTGCACAACACAAGTGTCTTGCAAATTACTTCCCGCCTTCATAACTAAACGTCCAATGTCGCCTCGAAGTACCGCGCATGGCCCCACCAAGCAATTTGCGCCAATGATGACATCGCCAATCAGTACCGCTGTTGGATGCACATGTGCAGTTGGATCAACAACTGGGCGTATACCTTCGAATTCATAGATAGGCATCTGTTACGCTTCCACCTTCACTTGTGCAGGAACAAGCGTTCTGCATTGCACCACATTGAATCTGCCAACAACAAAAGCTGTGTCCGACAATGTTGCGTTGCCTGAGGGGTTCGCCCCACTTACATGGAAGTCGCTAAACGCTGCCGATTGATTTACCCAGATATTTCCTGTCAAATTGCAGGACACCGGTACGCCCGCAAGTGTCATTGTATCCATCGCTGATTCAATGACTTCGTCGTTTGTCGAATACAACCCGCAACTTATTGCGCCGTGTTCTTTCGCAATCGAAGAAGCAAGTTCAATGGATTGGTCGGTTGAGTCCGTTGCGATAATGTAGACAAGCGGGCCAAACATTTCTTGTTCAAAAATTTCTTTCTGCGAGGCATCGAGTTTAATTATTTTTACAGAACGTGTTCTCGCTTCACCAAACATCGCGTGCTCAATGGCGTCACCCTCTCGTAACACCTTGCCATCTGCGCTATCAATTCGTTCTGCTGTTGCGTGATTTTGAATAGCACCGAGCACTTCGTTTGCGCGGCCTTGATCACTAAGCATCCAATCCACGCCCTTCACGATTGCGCTTGCCACATCGTCAAACGACATAGGACCATCTGTTGTTTTTATACCATCGCGAGGGATGAAAATATTTTGTGGTGATGTACACATTTGTCCAGAATACAGACACAAACTAAATGCGAGGTTTCCAGAGACTGCTTTCATCTGTTCTACGCTGTCAATGATGATGCTGTTCACGCCTGCTTTTTCTGAATACACGACTGCGTTTCCTGCATTCGCTTCAACCCAATCGCCGTACGCGGATCCGCCTGTGTAATCAATAATGTTGATGTTGTCGTTCTCAACAAGGCATGCAGTAACAGGGCTATCGGGGGTGTCGGCAACGAGGGTAACGAGGTTTGCGTTGAATCCCGCTTCAACCAAAACGCTTTGGCAAATATCCACGGTGATCGCCAGTGGGAGAATTGCGCCCGGATGCGGTTTCACAATGACTGCATTGCCAGTAACTAAACTTGCAAAGAGACCGGGGTAGGTGTTCCATGTTGGAAACGTAGAACAACCTATGACAAGCCCGATGCCTCGAGGGACTATCTTGAATGTTTTAGAGAGCGTTACAAAATCGTCGCGACCAACTTGTTTTTTCCAAGTTGCTTCTGTTGGACATTCTTTCATTGCTTTGTACGCGTAGGCAATTGCTTCAAGCCCACGGTCTTGCGCGTGCGGGCCGCCCGCTTGAAATGCCATCATGAATCCCTGCCCCGTTGTATGCATGACTGCGAACGCCATTTCAAAACTGCGCTTGTTAAGCCGGTCGAGAATTTCCATCGCGATGCCAACGCGTATTTCAACGGTGGCGTTTCGCCACGCAGGGCAAGCGCCTGAAATGTGTTCCATGATCGCTGGAAAATCTGCTTTTGGGTACT
>CAWLAZ010000224.1:0-2531 GCA_963854955.1 Phycisphaerae bacterium
AGACATCCAATACGACAACCCGATCGCATCACTCGATGTCGATTTACTCCAGCAACGAATTCTTTCTCCACTACTCGGAATTGGGGACCCAAGAAGCGATACACGTATTGATTTTGTCGGCGGGATCCGAGGAACAGAAGAATTAGAACTGCGTGTCGATGAGGGCAACGCAGAAGTTGCGTTTTCTTTATACCACACAACCATCGAGCAACTATTCGAGGTCGCGGATGCTGACTTAATCATGCCACCAAAATCAACATGGTTTGAACCAAAATTACGCAGCGGACTGTTTGTCCACGAACTTACTTAGTGATTTGCTGCAAATGTTTCAATAAACGCTGCAAACCGAGCACACCCCTCTTCAGGAAATGCATTGTAAATTGAAGCACGCAAGCCACCTATATCACGGTGTCCTTTTAAACCTGACATGCCCTGCTTTGTTGCCTCTTCAATGAATAACGCATCGAACTCTGGTGATTTTGTTTTGAAAGCGATGTTCATTCGAGAACGGCAACACTCGCGTGCAAACGTCGTGTAAAAATCTTTATTTGCATCAAGGGCATCGTAAATTAACCCTGCTTTACATTCGTTCTTTTTCTCGATTGCCTCGAGGCCACCTTCAGCCAAAATCCATTTAAACACTTGCCCAATGAGATAGATGCCAAAAGTAGGCGGGGTATTTAAACGCGACCCTTTATTTGCAATCGACTTGTAATTCAACATCGTTGGCAATGAATCGGGGCACTTTTCAAGCATCGACTTTCGAATGATGACAAGCACCGTTCCGGATGGCCCAAGATTTTTCTGCGCTCCAGCGTACACCATGTCTAATTTCGCCCAATCAATCGGACGAGAAAAAATGTCTGAACTCATATCGCAAACAACTGGCGCCGTACTCTTTGGAACTTCAACAAACCGAGTGCCATAAATAGTGTTGTTCGTGCAGTAGTGCATATACGCCGCATTATCCACCGCATCGATTTCTTCGTCCGATGGACAATGGTCGTACGCACACAGGGAACCATCAAATGCAACGTGTACGTTGCCTAATTTAATCGCTTCTTTTTGTGCCTTGTTTGTCCACACACCTGTGTCAAGGTAGTTGGCTGTTTCGCCATCGCCAAGGAAATTCATAGCAATCATGGCAAATTGCAACGTTGCGCCGCCTTGCAAGAACAGTATTTCAAAATCATCTGGAATATGGCCTAAGGTTCGACAATCAGAAATTGCTTCCATGAGAATTTTGTCAAATACAGGACCACGATGACTGTGTTCACAAATACCGATGCCGCTTCCATCAATATTCCAAAGGTCGCTTTGGGCTTGTTGCAATACTGACTCTGGCAACGTTGCCGGGCCTGCGGAGAAGTTTAAAATACGGTCGGTTGTTGTTGGCATAATTATTCTTTACTCAGGTAGGGTTGAAACGGTGACAGACAACACATTATTGTTGCCACTAATTGTTTTTATTTGTTCATCGGACGGCATTTCGCTAAGTTGAATTCGTGCACATGCTGCTTGTGCGCCTTCATACATAATGTTTTCCATCTCTTCAACGTTTACCCCAGTCTGGCTAATAGACTCAAATACATGCGCAAGTACACCAGGCAAATTTAGATGCCGAACACACAACATCGCTTTAGCGGGAGTTGACTTTGCTCGGTTGACGCAGTTTGGCACATCGCCATTTTCTATATACGAAGTTATAACTCGCACCGCTTCCATTGCAATGGCGTCTTGCGCTTGCGAAGTTGAGGCGCCAACATGATGCGTGCCGTAGACCGATGGATGCTTGATAATTTCTGGCAAAAACGAAGACTTGCCCGAAGATGGTTCATTTTGATACACATCAAGTCCGACTAGTAAACTCTTTTGTTCTACTGCCGCGGCAAGCGCGCACTCATCCACGACTTTCCCGCGACTTGTATTCACAAATGTCGCGCCCTCTTTCATGGCTGACAGAAACTCTTCATTAATGACGTTCTCTGTTTCAGGTGTTGCCGCGAGATGCACCGAAACAACATCTGAAATCTTCGCAAGTTGCAAGATGCTTTCACAACGATCAATGCCCAGTTCGCTTGCGCCTTCTTCGGTCAATGACCGAGACCAGGCAACAATATTCATGCCGAATGCTTTGCCGCGCTTTACGACTTCTTTGCCAATCCCGCCAAGGCCAACCACACCAAGTGTTCTGCCGTGAAGACCCAGTGCTTTTGCGTATTCTTTTTTATCCCAGTTCCCATTTCGCAATTCTGCTACTTGATCAGGCACGCGCCTGTCGCAAGACAAAATCAAAGCCCAAGTTAATTCTGCAACAGCAACAGAATTTTTATTAGGACAGTTAGCCACAAACACGCCGAGCGCCGATGCCGCAGGAACATCAATGGTGTCGTATCCCGCACCTGCTCGTACAACTAAACTTAATCGGCTTGAAGCAGAGAGCATTTCTTTCGTTACTTTTGTTGAACGGACAACAAGCACATCAGGATTTACGTTCGCAATCGCTTTAAGAAGTGACTCTTCTTTAAGCG